>NZ_JABUYD010000033.1:0-36304 GCF_014897515.1 Brevibacterium sp. FME17 | reverse complement strand
GTCGGGGGCGAAGAGGAACTTACCAACGAGTCACCACGCTTAGATCCGAAGAGCCACGTTAGTATTACGAGGCCGATCAAGAGAATGATTCTTCGTCTCCCCAAAATTTGACTCAGGTGTCCAATCGCGGGGAATAGGACCGCACTGATGACCGCAGCTGTCAGCATGATGGAGTTGACAGTCGACGTCTCTACCCCAAGGCCCTTGAAGTGGGTAGCGAAAACCCCGATGCTCCCGTTCATGGTGAACCAAACGCCAGTCATCGTCACACAGGCGAGCAGGAAAACGCGGACCACCTCTCGCGTGAACAGGTTTCGCATTCCAGCACTGCCGTCCTTCTTTTTTGCCCATAGGTCCGATTCCGGGACGGCACGTAGGTACAGGAAGAAGAGTGCGGAGGTCAATATGAAACCAATGAAAAATGGTATTCGCCAACCCCACATCGAGTATGAAGCGGTTACATCACCTGCGGGGAATAGCGCCAGGGTCGACATGGTGACCAGCGTGATAAACACCAGCGATAGCGGAAACCCGACATTAATCAAGGCGCCATACATCCCACGGCGTTCTGCCGGAGCATGTTCCATCGCGAGAGGGTTGGCCGCGCTATATTCGCCACCGAGGAAGACTCCGTCGAGGAGCCGAAGCGCGATCAAGAGTACAATAGACAGCATCCCGAGCGTCTCATATCCAGGCATGAAGCACATGGAACCGGTGCAGATCGCGGCTCCAGCTGCTGCGATCAGTGTTGTCTTTCTGCGACCGTACCGATCTCCTATAGGGCCAAAGATCAGTGATCCGAGTGGTCTGCCGATGATCGAAGCCGTAAAAATAAGACCGGCAAAGATCGCAGTTTCTTGGATCGATGCACCTGCAGGTTCGAAGTAGACCATTGCTGGCGCAAGAGCAATCACAGGCAGATAGATATCGTACATATCAGTAAAAAACCCGAAGGTTGCTCCGAGTAGTGCGTTTCGTGACTTTTTCGATTGGCGGCTTCGTGTGGGGCGTTCGATAGATCTGGTCCGTGAACTCATAATTCCACCGTTGCGGAACCCACAGTGTTGTCGGTGACAACTGTAATCGGTTGATGACGGGTCTGGTCCATCGTCAGTTTGAAAATATCGAACCGGTTGTAGGTGCCGACTATGTCTTGCGCCTTTTTCGGAATTATCTCCTCAGAAAGGTCGATATCGGCGTAGAGGATGCCTTCATTCCCGTCGACAGGCCCAGCCATGATCTCCCCTGCTGGGTCAAGAATGAGCGATATCGGACGAGAGGAACGCAACTTCGCAGTCATCGCTGCGTCGCCTTGAGTTGTCGCGTCGATGGCATCGTCACCTAGCGCTGTTGCGGCGACAATGTTAAACACCTTGCCTTCGAAACAATGCGCAGCTGAACGGATCCTTATGCTCTCAGTCAGGTTGTAGTCTGCTCGAGCTGAACTACTGTCGAAGGGCCAAGTCGCGGGATACGTGGAAATGTGGAGGCGTTCGCCTTGAGCCAGCAGCGCATACCGCGCGAGTGTGTTGGTGTTTTCTCCGCAGATGAGCATACCCAAGTTCAGACCACCCAGTTCAACGGGTTTGAGATCGTGGGCATCACCGTGCGACCAGGTCAGTCTCTCGTAATACGTGGCGACGAGTTTCCTTCGGTGATTGATCAGTTCCCCATTCTCATCAAAAATAAGATTCGAGTTGAATAGCTGCCCCAGCGAATGTGCCGATCGTTCATTGATGCCAACCGAGAGTAGGACATCGTTTGAACGCGCGATTTCTCCAAGCCTCTTGCATTCCTCCCCAGGGACGACCATCGCCTGCTCAACCAGACGTCTGTGCAAATCGTGCTGATCAATCGGAGGAAGCACTCCAGCCCAAGTAGGAAATCCAGGTAAGAAACTTTCGCCGAACACGACCAACTTTGCGCCGTTGCCAGCCGCCTCTGCGACCAACCCCTCCAATTTGTCGATTGACTCTTCCGTGTCGAGGAAGACCGGGGTGGCTTGCACTGCCGCTACTCGAATTTTTGGACAAACCTCAGGCATCCTGGCTCCTTTTGTTGCTCGCGAATGACAAAAGGTGAGATCGGTTCACCAATGACATCTATGTCATTCAGGCTTATCTTGCAGTTGTGTATGGTCTATCACAGTTATTTTGTTGACGTGTACTGACAAATTGGAGACTCATGATTGAACAACTTGTTGCGTTGGGGTTGTCGCGTGCTGAAGCTGCCTTCTATGTGGCAGTGTTGACACTCGGCACACCTTCAGTGGCCCAGGCGAGCAAAGAAGCAAAGATTACGCGCACCAATGGATATGAAATCTCAGGGCGGTTGATACAACGAGGACTACTCAGCCACATCCCTTCGCGGTCAAACACCAGTGCGCGGGGCCGGCCGGGGGCCTTCATCAGAGCGAACAGCCCTGAAACACTTCGCTCACAATGGGAAGTTGAAGGAAAAGTTCTCGATGACGTACTTCCTCAGCTCCATGCCATCGCTCACAAAAAGTCGATGGTTCCTCGTGTGAGGTTCTTCGAAGGTGCACTCGGGATCAAGGCTGCCTTGTTCGAAACACTCGATTGGGGAAACGAGTTGTACGGAATCTTCTCCATGCAAGACCTGTTGGAAATTCCGGGACGGGACGAGATGGGCGAATATATTGCTGGACGACGAGATAATGGAGTTTGGTTGAATGTCATTCGTTCACGTGAGAGAGACGAGCCTTCTGGGTGGCCAAGCGACCCCGATGACTTCAGACTCATGCGTTACGCTCCGAGTGGGGAAGTCTTCACAATGACGACAATTATTGCCGATTCGGCGGTCTGTGTGATCTCGTCACGTAACGAGAACTTCGCGATGATGATCGAGAGCGAAGAATACGCGACTACGCAACGCTCGTTGTGGGATGTTCTGTGGCAAGCCAGCAGCGAAGAGAAGGACAGCGTCAAATAGTTTGTGTACCGGGTCTCTGTTAAAGAGACAGAATGGTGACGGTGACGTATGCACACTCTAACCCGATCCAGGCAAACGAAATCCTTGGCTATTTGAAGGCCCAGTCCTGGATGAAAGTTTCGCCAAAATCGATTCTGTCAAAGGTGCACTCACAGGTGCTGGCACCCTTGTCAAGTTCCGGGACGGCCTTATAGATTGTCAAGCGATTCCGAGATCGACTTTGAGACTATTAATTACTTCTTTGGCAATGAATCGTTTCAAACAACGAATGACGTCTTTCTTAGACAACCCCTGGTGTCGCTGACGCTTCATGTAGGCGATGGTCCTCTCGCCGTATAGCAGCCGGCACACAGCTCAATTGGCCTGCTAATCACCCCACGATGGAACTGCAGCCGATTCGATTTTCCTGACGAGACGAGTATCGGAGCTGTCTCACACAGTCGGGCGAGGGCTGCCTCCGAGGTCGACCGGTCGATATTCTCGCCGGTATAGATCACGATTTGAGTGGCATGTCCGGTGCTGATCAGGACTCCGCAGCAGCAGAGCCGGGTACTGCTGTGCTGTCCGTGGGAACGTTGTCTTCCACCGGTCTTCAGGAGCCTGGGGATCGAGCAAATTGCCACTCCGGGAATCTCTGTTGCCGACGGGTATGCAGCCCGCGGTGGTCTCGTCTCTACACGTCGAGTGTCACATCTCCGATCGGCACAGCGATACAGGTCAAACAAGCGTCATCAAGTGGCGCATCGCCGAGGTGGGCCACTGATCCCTTGAGGATCTGCACGGCACAGCTTTCACATTGACCGACTCGGCAGCCGCTGGGCAGACGGTACCCGTGGCGTTCTGCGGCGTTCAGGATGGTTCCGTCTTTCGGTTCCCAGGTGAATGCGGTTTCCTCGCCCAGGCGTACCTCAGCCAGCGCCAGATTCTTCGGTACTTCGACTGTGGAAGCGAAGTCCTCACGGAATATATCGAATTTAGGGACCCCACGGGCGATCAGATCATTAGTGACCTGATCCATCATTTCTCCCGCGCCGCAGAGATAGATCAAAGGACGTTCGTCCAGGGGCAGCTCGGCGTCGCTTAGGGAGAGCCGTCCCCCGAGATCGAAATCGATGCCTGCCAGGTCATGAGGCAAGGGTCTCGAATACCAGACCCTCGACGTCACTTTGGGTGATTGTGCCACCAACTCGCGAAGTTCATGACGGAACGGATGCTCCTGAGAATTGCGGAACACCGACAGCATCGATACAGAATTCGGGCACTGACCACCTTCCTTGAGTGAGCGCAGATAGCCGACGAATGGAGTGACGCCGACGCCACCGGCGACCAGGATCACTGGCCTATCTCCACTCATCGGAGGGGTGAAGGTTCCCTGCGGGCGCTCCAACCAGATTCGCGTCCCGGCTCGAACATCGTCGTGGACGAAGCCGGAGACATGCCCTTCGGGAATGCGTCGTACTGCGATGTCGAAGGTGCGGTGATCTTCGCCGCCCCTAGTGACGGAGTAAGCCCGAGACGGACTTTCTTCGGTCTCTGCCAGCAACACGTGCTGCCCCGGCCGGAAGCCCGAACCCAATCCTCCGCGAACCGGGGCCATGGTCACCCCCTGCACAGAGTCCGATTCCTCCCACACTTGAGTCACTTCAACTTGTGTTCGGCCGGCCCAGTTTCCCTCGTTGAAGCTAGGTTCTGGTCGAAGTTCGCAGGCGACTGCTCTTAGCGGCACCGAACCGCTCGTCGGGTCGTGCTCGTCATCGCTGAGCACGGCGTTGATGTTGAGGGTGCCGTCTCCCACGATTGGAGTTCGGGACATTCCAAGTGGCGGGCAGTCCTCCCACCATCCGAAATCGGCGAGTACGACCGTCGGATGCAGGTCTACATCAATGCGAATGCGAGCACGTGTGGTCCCGAACTCGGTCTCGAGCTCGGCCCAGTCACCCTCTTCGAGGCCCCGGTCTGTGGCAAGTTCAGCGCTGATGTCGAAATGCGGATCGGGTGCACGACGGCGCAAGGATGCAACGTGTCGGTGAGAAGTGTGCACATAGACACCGTTCTTGTGTGTCGACAGTATGAGCGGGAGCCCCTGTCCGGTGCGGTTGCCTCTGCGTTGAGTGGCGATTGGTTCGACGAAGCTGGGCAGCGGTCGATACCCATGGTCGAACAACTGCTCGGAATACAGCTCAACACGTCGAGTCGGTGTGTCGAAGCCCGTGATAGTTGTGTCGGCACGCCGATCGGCATATTTCGTTCGCGATACCTGCTGAGGCACGCGAACATGATGATCGCCGTCGAGGAGTTCCTCTATACTTACTCCCGTCGGTTTGAGATGCCAGTTCCATCCGGCGCGCACATCACCATTGAAGAAGTGATCATCAAGTCCGAGCTTCTGCGCCAGCGCGATGGCGATGTCGTAGTCGGCGCGAGACTGACCGATCGGCTGGATCATCTGCGGTCGGAACTGGATGTACTCCACCGCTTCCTGAGTGATCTCGAAACCGACACGAAGCGCTTCACGCTCCCACGGAGCGTTGGCTGGAAGCACGTAGTCGGCCATTTCGGCTGTCGGATTCATGAACATGTCCACGTGAACGTAGAAGTCCAGTGCTTCGAGCGCTCGTCGAGTTCTCTTGCCGTCAGCCTGGGACACGCTCATATTGTTGCCGAAGCTCACCAGGGCCCTGGTCCGGTACGGTTCGGCTTCCAGTGCGGATCGACAGAAGTGCCGAGCAGTTGTCCACCCCAGGCGCGGGGGGCCGAGTGGCAGATCTTCGAGTCCCAGAGCTTTCTTCTGCTGCTCTTCACTGAGGTCGGAATAAGGCGCAAGTGGATTGAGGGCCGGTGGCTGCAGCCACAGATTGCCTCCGTCTCGATCGCAGGAGCCTAAAAGTGAATACAGTGTCGCTATCGATCGCTCGGTCTGCGTGGCATTGGAGTGCTGTCCGACACCGGTCCATGAGTGGTAGGCGACCCGACCTTGGGTGCTCAGCAATTCGTAGAACTCAGTGATGTCCGCCGGATCGATAGTGGTCATTCGTGCCACTTCGTCGATGGTCCAGCGATCACAGTGCTCGTCGAGAAGCGCGAACGCCGGTGTTCCCTTCAGCGGTTCACCGGTCGGGGTCACCATTGAGACATGTTCATCGAGGATGACATCGCCGGGGCGTTCGAGCTCTTCCTCGGGGTCGTAGGCGCGTGGTCCTGCTGCGTCGTGGACGACGAAGGTGTCGTGCGATCCATCTGGCCAGATCTCATCGCCTCGGATGAAGCGTCCTGTGGATTCATCGACAAGCATCGGAGCATTGGTCCATGACCGGATGAACTTATCGTCGAAGGAGCCGGAGCGCAGCAGGTATCGAATTCCGCCGAGGGCAAGTGCGGCGTCGGCCCCTGGACGGATTCGCAGCCAGAGATCGGATTGCTGTCCGCTGCCGGCCCGTTTTGGATCGATCACGACGACTTTCGCCCCGCGCGAGCGTGCATCTGCGATGCGAGTGGCTTGAGCCAACCAGGTGCGGGCTGGGTTGTGGCCCCACAGGATGATGGTTTCGGCCGATTCGTAATCTGGTGCTCCGATGCCGCGACCAAAGGTGAGGGCGTGTGCATAGTCTTTGTGCCAGCCGCAGTTCTCAACAGCAAAGATGAGGTTCGGGCTGCCGAAGCCCCTGACGAGGCGCTCCACCCACTCGATGCTGTCGACAAGTGGCGTGCCTGACGGAGTGGTGGCAGCGAAGGCGACGGATTCGGCTCCGGACTCTTGTTTGAATTCTTTGAGGCGTTGGGCGATGTCTGTGAGAGCCTCCTCCCATGAGACCTCTTCCCAACCGGGGTCGTCACTGGCGCGAGGACTCGTTCGGCGCAGCGGCACCGTCAACCGTCGAGGACTGCCGACGATCTCAGGGGCCGCTCGACCCTTCGCGCACAGGGCACCACCCGTGGGATGGTCCGCTAGCGGTAGGACCTCGACCAACTGCCCGTTTTCCACAACGTTCAGGGAGCCACACCTGGAGCGGCACAGAGTGCAGTAGCCAGCGATCTGTTCAGCCATCAGTCAATCGTCCTAACCATTCGTTGTCTCGGATTCAGAAGAATAGCGGTGCCAGAAGGAAGGCGCCCGTTCCGATGACGCACGTCACTATCGCAAAGATGATGAGAAACCCCATGATGTCGCGGAAGGACAAGCCACACAAGGCCAGCAGCGGAAGGGCCCAGAACGGCTGCAGCGCGTTACTGGACATGTCGCCCCACATGTAGGCGATCGTGGTCAGGTCGAGCGGCACATTTAGAGTTTGCGCCGCTTCCCCGAGGTAAGGCGCTTCAATGGCGAATTTCGAACCTCCCGAAGGGACGAAGAAATTCAGAATGCCCGAGTACCAATAGAGGAACACGGGATACGTGTGCTGGGTGGCAATCGCGGCGAAACCTGAGGCGATCCTCTCGCTGAGCCCGGTCGCAACGATCATCCCCATGATCCCGGCATAGAATGGGAACTGGAGCAGAATTCCCCAGACGAAAGTTCCTCCGGTCTGAGCAGCAGTGAGGAGGGCTTTCGGAGTCCCATGCAACAGGATCCCGAGGAAGATGAAAATGAAATTCACCGAGTTCAGCGTCAAGCCCTGGAGAATGCCGTCTTCCAGCGAGCTAAAGTAAATGACGATGTAGACCAACCCGAGAGCACCGATGGTGATGTTGACCCAGCGCGAGTTCTCAATCATCTCCACAGGTGAACGTCTGCCCTGATTTCGATTGGCTCGACGGGCTTCGTCTTCTTGTCTGAACTCGGCAGCGAGCTTGTCCCGAAGCACCTGTGGCGGACTGACCGTCTTATCACTGGGAGGCTGAAGCCGAACTGCCGTGATCGTCCAGGCCACAATGGTGACAACCACAAGTATGAGATTGAACGGTGAAAACACGGTCTCGCTCATCGGAATGACCCCGAAGTAATCCTCGGCGAAGTGCCCTGGTGTTGCCACCAACAGTCCTGCCGAAGAGGACAGCCCGGCGTGGAAGGTTCCGGCCATGCCAAGATAGGCGGCGGCCACCAGCAGCCTGTAATCCGCCTTCGTATTTCGTGCCGCGTAGTAGCGAACCAGGATTCCTGCGGCAATCAGTCCGATTCCCCAGTGGATCCACATCAAAATCATGCTGGTCAAAGCAACAGTGGCGACGGTTCGCAGAGGACCCGTCTCACGGTCGGCAACCCAGATCAGGGCACGCCGAACTGGCGGGGAGCTCGCGACGACGTAACCGCTCAGGAGCATCAGTGCCATCTGCATGGCGAATTCGAGCAATCCCCAGAATCCGTCGCCCCATCCACTGACGATCGTCCCGGCTTTCTCCAGACCATAGCCACCCGGAGTGAGGAAGAAAGACAGCGCGCCAGCAACTAGCGTCAGGAGGACGACAATCACCCATGGATCTGGGATCCACCGGGAGCAGACGTCACTGAGAAAATTCGAAAAACGGTCGAGCGGTCTGCGGGGACGGCTCTGTTGAATCGTAGATTTCATGAGGCTCCTCAATTCGCGTGAGTATGCTCGTCGCGGTCGGCGGTGCGCAGCACGGTCAGGCCATATGCGGCGAGGACGAATCTCAGCTGCAGGGTGTCGCTGTCCGTAAAGGACAACCAGCCCCTGGATCGGCGGCAGTCCACGGTCCTGATTGGTCTCGGAAACCGAGGCGAGCTAAGTGCCGACGAAACCGCCGACTTGCGCAACCATGTAGAGCGGATGCCCAGAACGCAGGTCTGTTCGGGTGCGAAGCGGCGAGTTCTTCGTCGCCTCACCGGTGAGCAGAGCCTATTCCACTGCATCGACGGCGTCCTCATAGGTCAATGTCCGTTGAATATCCGTCGCCGAAACGAACGTCAGGGGGCCGCCCATGTATGTACTCTCCTTTGAGTCATCTTTGTTGTCTGGTTCGGATTGGTAACCGATTTCCGGACGATGGAAAACCAAGAGCCAAGAGGACCGGCCACCCACTTCCTCACGCTGCCCAACTATACGACTGGTCTATTAGAAGCGCAAAATCTCCTTCACACTCATCTGAAGAACCGCGAGGCCACTTTCCACGCATTGCTTAGATTTGCCAGCGGAATGGTTGGCCCGCGTAGGTATGGAGAATAAATTTTCGATGGCGGTTCGGGCAGTGATCACCGCGACACGGTCGAACGGCCGGGGTTGGTAACCGTTCGCGCGGTCAGCCGTGTTCGGCCACGAGAATCTCCGCTGCCCGCTCACCGACCACCATGGAAGGCGCCATGGTATTGGCGACCGTCACATGGGGCAACACCGAGGCATCGGCGACGCGGAGGCCCTCGATTCCATACACCTCGAGCCTGGCGTCCACGACGGCGCCTTCATCCCGCCCCATCCGGGATGTTCCGCTCTGGTGCCAGTAGGTCTCCACGGCGTTGCGGACAAACAACTCAACCTTGTCAGTCGCCGAAGAAGCGGGTGACACCTCCCGCTTGGCGAAAGGGCGAAGCGCTATGGAGTTGCCGACCTCTCGGGCCATAGCAACAGCAGATAGTGCCGAACGCAGGTCGTTAGGGTCAGCGAGGAAGTTCGTTTCGATACGCGGTTTAGTCAGCGGATCTGTACTCGCCAGGCGGACCCGACCACGACTGCCGCGTCGCAGGCGCATGGCAGGCATCAGAGTGAAACACCGCTCAGGCGGCGGGTACTGCGCCGCGCTCTCGTGGGAGACGGACGGCGCTGGCGAAACGTACATGACAAACTCGGGCGCACCAGGCCGTGTTTCGTCTCCCCAAAAGCAGACGGCTTGACTTCGCGTGGGCACCGGCAGTGGCACGTCGCTCGCCTCCCACATGCACGGCAGGCGTATGTGGTCGTCAAGGTTGCGGCCGACACCTGGAAGGTGCTGGACCACAGGGATGCCCAGGGTCCGCAATTCCTCTTCGTCTCCGATCCCGGACCGCATGAGCACGGCCGGGGTGCCGAGCGCGCCCAGGGACAGAACCACCTCTTTCGAAGCGTGGGCACGTATCACCTTGCCGTCGCGCACGAGCTCGACCCCGCGCGCCCGGCTCGAGGACAGCAGGACACGAGAGACCATAGTGTATGGAAGTACGGTGAGGTTCGGCTGCCCCACACGGTCGGCGACGTAGCGGCGGAAGGGAGTCTGCCGCACTCCGTTGTGGATGTTTTCGTCCCGCACGGCACAGCCGGAGTTCGACTCCATGAGGTTGCCGTTGGAGCTGTCGAAACGGGAGAAGCCGCTGGCCTCGACGCCGTCGAGGAACGTGGTAAACAGCGGGTGTACGTCCTGCGACGGTTGAATCTGCATCGGTCCGCCCGTGCCCCGACGTTCGGGATCGGCCGTGCCCTGCCAGTCCTCGATGCTTCGGTAGTGTTCCAGTACGTGTTCGTAGCTCCACGCAGGATCGCCCGCGGCCTCAGCGTAGTTGTCCCAGTCGCTCCGGTGGCCACGTGCCCACACGCCCGCGTTGACGGCTCCTCCCCCGCCCAGCCCGCGGCCTGTCGAGTAGGCGAGCCGGCGCCCGTTCAGCTGCTGGTTCGGCTCCGTGATGTAGTCCCACGTCCGTTCGCTACCAAGGTTAGCCGGCCAAAGGTCAGGGTCGCGCACACGCTCGTCATCGTCGTCACCGCCACTTTCGACGAGCAGTACCGTGACGGCCGGATCTGCTGCAAGTCTGCCGGCTACGACGGAACCGGATGAGCCGGCACCGCATATGATGTAGTCGAAGGTAAGACCGTCGTCGATATGGTCAGTGAGTTCGAGCCGATGTGGGGACGAGTCATCCATGGAGTCTCCCTGTCGGTGATATCGTTTCATTGTCATCGTCTCCTTTGAGATGGGGGTGTTGGACGGTTGGACGCCTGTAATCGTGCCGCAGCTGATACCTCGGAGCGAGGACGCCGTCTTGGTTCAGCCACTTGCTTCGAATGGGCTAGAACTATCGCTCGATTTCGAACTGCCGCCGGGGGCAACGCGAAGATGGCTTTCTGCCGCAACTTCGTTCGAAGGTATTATCCTCTGAGTTATTCTCCGCGAAATCACGGCCATGCGGAGCGCGAGTTCCCCACACACTGTGCTTGTCCGCAAGTCGAGACGAGATCGACCATGTTTTGTGACGGTCTCGACGGCGTGGTGGAGGTGTCTCCAGTTGACGGTAGCCGAGGAGGATCTCGGGGCTTCTCACATAGGAGAAGGCGTGCTCGAGGACGCCGCGGACCTTGTGATGAGCAGGGTCGTCCCTTCCTCGCCCACAGCGTCTGAAAGCCTCACCATCTGGCTAATGTGACCGTCCGAACATGTCCTAATCAACAATGAATTTATCGGCGACCCTATCCATCTGCCAGTCACCGGGCAGCGCGTTGTAGACTAATTCCGGTTCGGTGCGCTCTGTGTATAACTCCCAGTACGCGTTCGCGATGGCGTCGGGCTCTGCATCGGGCTCGCCCTGGCCAATCGCCGCTGCCAGAGCCACATGAGCTACGTAGATCCCCCGGCCAGCCAGGGAGGCATGCAGGTTCAGTGCCCAGTTGCGCAGACCCCCGGTGGCAATCTGCACGTTCGCTACTTGCGGGAAGATCATCGGGCCAGAGCCTGCTCCAGTGGTAAAGACAATTGTGCCCTTACCGCGGGACAGCATTCCCGGCAATACCTGGCGGACGGCGGTAATACCTCCACGGATGTACATGTCGAACTCGGGCAGTACTGACTCAACAGTCACTTCGCTCGCGTCGATGAGGGGCCGAGCCCGCAGGTCGGCCTTACTTGGCGCGGGTGAGAACTCCAGGACATCGATCCCGCCGAACCGTTCCTCCACGGCTGCCAGTGTGGTACGCAAGCTGTCTGGGTCACTGACGTCGGCGGGGAACGCCTCTGCGTCGCCACCCTCGTTTCGAAGAGTTGCCGTAAGCTTTTCGAGCGGCTCACGACGCCGCGCGAGCAATGCTATGGAAAAGCCTTCGCGCGCAAAACGACGGGCGATCGACATCCCCAGCTGAGGCCCTGCCCCTACAATTGCAAGTGTGCTCATGATGGTTTCTTCCTCCGGCTCTCTCGTGCCTAGTTGGCCCCGCCTACTTCACGTATAAGCAGAAACTTTGATGCGCCGTCAACGGATGCACCCGGACTCGTCTCGTTCTCGCTCCATTACTTCCATTTCGCCATCGCCATTTACCTGGACTGCATCAGTGTCGCGATAGAGCGACTGGGTCGCAGGCTTACTCTGCGTAGCTGAGCAGACAATCGACTAGGCTTGAAGTCTGAGCGAATGTATTTCACGCTCCAGGTCCAGCGTCTCGGGCCTGTTCATAACCGAGTTCGAGCAAGGCGACGCGGAGTTTGTCCGCAGCAGAATCCAGTGCTGACTGGTTTTCTTCTTGTTTGACCTCATTGAAATTGAAATCGGACATATCCCAGACAGGGGCGACATGTATATGCATGTGCGGCACTTCGAAGCCTGCGATAACCAGGCCGGCTCGCGGAGCATCCCAGGCTCGCTGCACCCCTTGACCAATCGCCTTGGCCACCTCCATGCAACGCCACAAGATGGCCTCGTCGGCATCCGTCCATTGATCGATCTCACGCCGTGGAACTACAAGAGTATGTCCAGGCCGCAATGGTGCGTTGCTGAGAAATGCAGAAACTTCAGAATCTTGCCAGACGATGTTTCCAGGTGCCTCACCAGCAATGATACGGGAGAATAGTGTAGTCATAAATAAAATCCTTTCACATATAGCAAGCGGCCCTATTCCAGGGCCCCTCGGAACATGGAA
This sequence comes from Brevibacterium sp. FME17, assembly GCF_014897515.1. NCBI lineage: Bacteria > Bacillati > Actinomycetota > Actinomycetes > Micrococcales > Brevibacteriaceae > Brevibacterium > Brevibacterium sp. FME17. The sequence continues at coordinate 23,585 of NZ_JABUYD010000033.1, read as the reverse complement.
CAGCATGGGTTCCTAGAACGTCTTGTTGTCGTTCCTTCGTCTCCATGGGTTGAGAATAGGCGAGGGTCAGGAAGACCTGTACGAGGATTCACTACCGGGTCGGATCAATAGTCTCGTGTAAACGACCACTTTTCATGACCCAACTCGGCCCCTATTTCTGGTGACGCGGCGAAGAGCTCACAATGCCAGGCAGGTTGTCCACGTGACCGGTGCTGGAGAGCCCAGCTTAGGCCAGTGGTACCCATGTGAAGGCGTCTCCAGCGCGCCAGACCTTGCCAAAAGGGACGTCGGCGAAGTGGATGCCGAACCCGATGGTTCCCTCGTCAGCGAGCTGGCTGAGCATCTTGCGCCGGAGCTTGGACGACTCACCGGCTGTCGCTTCTCCGACGATCGCCCAATCCGGATGTTCGACCTGCACCGGGGAGTGCATGACGTCGGCAAACGCAAGCAGCCGTTCGTCTCCGGACGTTACCTCGTACCCCATTTGCCCGGCCGTGTGGCCGGGCAAAGCGACGGCGCGTATCCCTGGGAAAATTTCGTCCCCGTCGTCGACTATACGCACTTGTGGAGCGAGGGCATCCGCGATCTCATCCGTCACTCCAAACGTCGTATTGCGGTCTTCCCACTCCTTGTGAGACAGCTGGTACGATGCATGCGCGAAGGCGGGGCGGGCATCACCCGGCGCCGGGTGCGCGGCCCAGCCCAGGTGTTCAATGTGGAGGTGAGTGATCGCGACCGTTTCTATCTCGTGAGGTCTACGTCCGAGTTTGGCGAGACTCTCCACGAGCGAACCGCCGTACATCGACGCCATGCCGTGTTCCATCATTGAAACCGGCTCGGGGAACGGGCCGTAACCAGCGTCGATCAACATTGCACGCTCACCGTGCTCGATTAACAGGCCCCCGGCGCTGATCGACAACCAGCCGGACTGGTCCAAGTACTGGCCGTTCCGCGCCCACATCTCATCCGAGGTTGCCGGGAAGAGGCTTCGCGGAACCATCTTGACCACGCCGTCCGGCACATAACTTAAGTTGAGCTCCCCGACTCGCAACGAACGGATACTCGCTGGCCGACGCAGCCTGCCCTCGGTGTTTAGACTCCGCATTTCTGCCTCATTCCCGCTCTGCAATTCATTACAGAACACTCGTTCTAGACTGATGGTTCCCGGGGGTAGATCGCGCAAGTAATTGAGGCGTCGACACCGTCACAGTGTGATTTCTGGCTTGCACAATCGGCGGCCATTCAAGAGCGATGGGCCCAGGGGACGGATTCGAGTAGGCGCTCCAACTGTAGTTCGCCCTCGCGCGTCTGCCCGCCGTGGTCCATCACCACGCGGAGCCGATCGACGACGTCGTCCGGGGAGGGATAGACCTTGGCATGGGCGGCCGCCTCCTCCGCCAGATCCGGCACCAAACCGCTCGCCTCTGCAGCGTCCAGCGCCTCCTTCGCTGCGGTCGCCACACCGTCAGGAAGGCCGGCGATGCGGCGGGCGAGAGCGTCGACGAACGCGTCGAGGCGTTCATCCGGTATCGCGCGGTTGATCCATCCGTAACGCTCGGCAACAGAGGTGTCGAACAACTCCGCCCCCAACACGATCTCCAGGGCACGCGCCCGGCCAACCAGCCGGTTCAGATACTGGGTGCCGCCCCCGCCAGGAAAAATGCCCATTAGCGACTCCGGCTGAGACAGCCAGGTCCGATCCGAGGCGGCGAACCGCATGTCCGCAGCCATCGCCAACTCGGCGCCACCGGCCCGTGCATAGCCGCGCAACTTCGCGATCGTCACCTGCGGTAGCCTCCGCAGCCGCTCGTTGAGCTGCTGGAGAGGGTTGAGGTCGGTGTCGGCGCCGGGGTCGGCCAGAGCCGTGAGTGTGCTCGGATCGAAGGACCACTCGAAGTCCGCGTGGGCCGAGAAGAACTCAGGGTTAGCCGACTGGAAAACGATCACAGTGATGCCGTCGTCGACCGCCACCTCGTCGGCGAACGCCTTGAGATCACTGGCCAGGGTGGCGTCGACCGTGTTCACCGGCGGGTTATCAATGGTCACCCAGGCAACCCGATCCTCCGCGCGGACCACCAGGGATTTGAATCCGTTATAGCTCATCGCTGTGCTCCTTAAGGCAGGGTGGTACTTCGACCACCCGAATTTGTTTAGTGGATATTGCAGAATGACTGTAACATATTTGTTTAGCGTACGATACAGTTTACATATGGCAGGCAGACCAAGGACTTTCGACAAGGACACAGTGCTCCGGATAGCGGTGCGCGCTTTCTGGGAGCGCGGATACGACGGGGTGAGCGTGGCGGAGCTGTGCGCGGAGGCGGAGATCGCCGCGCCGAGCTTGTACGCGGCCTTCGGCGACAAGAAGGCACTTTTCGAGAAAGCGTGCGCCCTCTACACTGCGCATCTTGACGAGGACCTGGAAAGTGACTTGTCAGCACCTACGGCACGAGAAGCAGTCGAGCGCCTACTGCGGTCATCGGCCGAGCACTTCACCGCACCCGGACAGCCCCCGGGCTGCCTCGTTATGGGTGAGCCGCGGCTCACCGAAAGGCGTGACAAGACACGCAACATAATCCGGGCGCGCCTGAGACGGGCCGCCACCGAGGGGGAACTCACATCCGTCGCCGAGGCCGACTCAATCACTGCGTTCGTCGACACCGTACTGGCCGGCATGGCTGCCCTGGCTCGCGACGGCGCCAGCCGGGCCCAGCTTCTGGACGCGGCCTACTGCGCCGACCGGGTCTGGCCCGGATAGCGTTTCTCTCGGACTCGACAGGGCCGCGAACGTCGCCTGCACACCTCGACCGGCGCCAGCATCTTCACCACCCCTATCCTCGTCGCCACCACGTCCGCGACCCCACCCTGCCGCCCACACCCGCCGTTAAAACAGCTCAGAAGTCCGACGCCATACCGCGTGCCACGGAATGCACTGTCCGACATCAGAACTGGAGGGACCTAATGCCTCAACAGACCCGCGAAAACATATCGATGCCTCACATAGATTTACCCTCAAAAGGGGTATCCATTTAGATGCCCAAAGTGCCAGGTAGGCTGATCTGAGCATCATAGACCCCCGCGCTGCGTCAACAGCCGGGGGTATGGACCACACCGTAGGAGGGTGCCGTCATGCTCGAGTCTACCGCCGCGAGCTTGCCCAGATCCGGCCAGGACTACCCGGCCGACCTCGTCCAGTTCCGTGCCTGGTTTCCCACTGACAACGCCTGCCGAGACTACATCGACTGGCTGCGCTGGCCCGCCGGGTTCGCCTGTCCACACTGCCAATCGACCAACGCCTTGGCCGAGGCAGCCGGATATCGGTGTCGATCATGCAAGAAACGCACTTCAACCACGGCGGGCACGATCTTCGATAAGACCCGCACACCGCTGACAGACTCTTCTATGTCTGTCAAGTCGCGTTCATAGCTGTTACTGAGGCGTTCAGTGTCCGGTAGGCCCGGCGGGCGAGATAGCGCTTGATGCAGCGGCGGATTTCCTTGTCGGTTTTGTGCTCGGCCCGTCGTTTCTCCACGTACTCACGGGTCTCGGCATCATAGGTCATCTTCGATATCGCGACCATGTGCAAGGCGCTGTTCAAGGTCCTGTCACCGCCGCGGTTCAGTCGGTGCCGGACTGTGTTCCCCGACGAGGCGGGGATGGGATTGACCCCCGCCAGACTAGCGAAGGCTGCCTCGTTGCGGACCCTGCCTTCGTGCGACCAGGCGGTGAGGCACCTCGCCGCGCTGATCGCCGCGAACCCCTTCTCATCCAGCAGCGGCGCGGCCTCGCTGGCCTTGACCAGTTCGTCGAGCTGCTTCTCGTTGGCCTGGAGCTGTTCGTCCAGATCCAGGACGTGTTTAGCCAGTCGGACGGCTTCAGACCGGGCGATTGACAGCGACAGCTCTTCCTCGCGGTCCCGCCACCGGGACACCTCTGAAATCTGGGTGGCACTGAGTTTCTTGCGGGCATCGAGGCCCAGATCGTTGGCCCGGACCAGGGCAGTCAGCGCGTTGACCGCCCGTGTGCGGTCCTTGCTCATTGAGTCTCGGGCGGTGACCAGGATGCGCACGCCCTGGCGGATCCCGTCATTGAGGCGGGGACGGCGCAGCTCCTGGACTGGTAGCCCCAGTGTGGCCGCGGCGATCTGGTGGGCGTCCAGGGCATCGGACTTGCCGACACCGCGACGCTTCCTGGCATCCATGCGTGGGGCTTCGGCGACCGGGTAGCCGTGGGTGGCCACGGTCCCGGCCAGGATCGCTCCGTAGGAGGCAGCACCCTCGATCACCCAGAGGGTGTCGGCATCGGCGTCGGTGCGGCGGGCGATCCAGGCCATGGCGCGGTTGATTCCGGCAGCGGTGGTGGGAAACTCCCGGGTATCGACCAGGGCCCCGGTTCCGGGTGCCAGGATGGCGTAGACGTGATTGCGGGCGTGAGTGTCGACTCCCACGACAAATGGGTGAGAATGCGCGACGATAGACATGGCGGTCACGAGTCCTTTCCAACGTGATGGACAGGTTTTCAACGGCCGTCACCGGCCGGTACCAGTCCGGGTAAGGGTCACATCGGAACAGCACTGTGATGAGTCACATCCCGTGGGTTGGACAATCTTCTGATCAAGCTACCGAAGTGGACCGGACAGGTACCGGCCGACCACCCCGATGAACAGACAAGTCCGTACAAAAGACACCCGAAGGTCAGTCTGGTTCTGAGTCATATCCATGGGGTGGAACGGCCAGTTCCCATCCTGCCAGCCAGTCCCAGACCAGCCACTACCAATACTCAGAGCGTTATTCAGCCAGCGAGTCGGTAGCACTCCAGGTTGACGATCACGTGGATGACTGTTGGTAGTTCGGCCAGGCTTTCGCGGTAGCCGGTCGCGAGGGTCTTCCACTGCTTGAGCAGCCCGATCGTCCGCTCGACCGGTGCCCGGAAGCTGGAGATGGCACGGTTGAACGCGATGTCCTCGGCAGTTCGCTCGACGTCTTTCACCTTCTTCAGCGGTGTCCAGTCGGTGTGTCGGCCGTAGGCGCTGTCGCCGAACACGGCCAGCTGCGGGTTCTCGTCGCTCGCGGCGCGGATCTGGTAGCCCCATCCCACCAGGTCCAGGGCCACCAAGTCGTGACGCCGGCCGGGTACGGGGTCCGAGACGTCGGCCAGGGTCCCGTCGGGCCAGGCAGCGACCTGCACGTTCAGGGCCTGCTTGCGGTGTTTCCCGTTGAAGTTCTCCTTGCCGGTGGCGGTGCGGTTCCCCGTCGGGATCGGGGTGCCGTCGATCAGGACGACGCCAGAGGCCAGCGCGTCGGCCAGCCGGGTGCGGTCCATCATCGTGACCATCCCCAGGACCGGCATCAAGTACCGGTAGACGCGCGAGACCGTGGGCTGGGAGACGCCGAACAGGTCGGCAGTGATCTGCTGGGCGAGGTTGTGCCGCACCATGATCAGGACCATCACCACCGCCTGGTCCAGCGGCATCTCGAAGTCGTACCGCTCCTGGTCGGGGTGAGTGGTGTGAACCTCGTGGACACGGTCGATCAGCTCGGCGATCTGGGCAGGAGACAGCCCGCAAGTAGAGTGGTACGGCATCGGTCCTTCGTTCGGCTTGATGGGGTCTCGACAACCACGATCAAACCGGACGCAAGGACCGTTGCGCTACCTGCCGAACCTTGACCCTGACCAGCAACGATGCAGGTCAGACCGTCACACCGTCATGGGCACCCCACCGCCGCTGAATAACGCTCTCAGCATTTCTGCGAGTCCCTACGATCTCCCTCATAGCCCGGGGCCAGCGGCTCGGGCTGCCTCACGTCGAGGCACAGGGTCTTGCAAGACAAAGCGTCCGTTCAGTTCACCAGCAATGATCCGAGAGAAAGCGGTAGTCATGCGGAATCCAGTCACATAGAGCGAGCGACAGATACCGAGGGGGTGCCCGAGCAGACCTGATGGCCCTGGTCTCGTGTCGAGTCCAAGAACCGAGAGAGGCGCCCCGGCTACGTGCCCGCCGCGGCCGGCGATCATCGGATGGGAAGCGTCGAGGCCGCTGAGGCGCCGCGCCGGGCGCCGACGATGCCCACGGTGGACGCGATCGCGGCGAGCACCCAGAGAATCGGGCCCGCCAAGCCTGGCCACAGCGGGGCGTAACCGGGCACGACGACGAAGGCGATGTAGGCGACGTCGAGCGTCGTCACCAGAATCAGGTTGATCCAGTAGCCGGTCCAAGAGTTGCGCCAGTTCATGGTCGCCCCGACGGCGACGGAGGCGAGAGCGCCCATCAGGATGTTCCAGGAATCCTGGAAGATGCGCGCCTGCACCATTCCCGGGTCCAGGGACTGCCCGAGCTGCAGGAGCTGGTAGGCAGCGGCGATGTGCACGAGCCCCCAGATCACATAGAAGATCGCCCCGATCCGGGCGGTGATGTGGTTCATGTCGATCCTTCCTCTGTTCGGACGATCCACAGCGGACCGTCGGCTGATCCGATCAGTCAGGACCCCCGGTATGCGTCGCACTCATACGGAACGCAGTCAGTCGGCTGCGCCGGTCTGTGCGTGCTGCTGGTAGGTAGGCCCGCCGGACACGCTGGCCGACCTGGCAGCCGCCTCCCGGGCAGCGATGTTCTCGTCGATGGCCAGCGTGGTGGCTTCGGTGCTGAAGGTTTGCCAGCGCCGGGCGTCCTTGTTCGCCAGCACGGTCAACGCGAGGAACGGGGACGCTGCCGAGTCGGGGATGCCGAGCTGCGCGGCGAGATCGTCGCCGAAGGTGCGCCGGAGGATGGCGTGGATGAGGTCGGTGAGTTCGGAACGCGACATGAGGGGCCTCGGCGCGGCGGCCAAGGCTCCGACTCGGGCGTCGATCATGGCGGCGGTCAAGGCGCGCGAGTTCTCGTCCGGTGCGCCGATGCTCATGTCGAGAAGGTGTGCCAGCTCCTCAGCGCTGTCGTGATCGGTAACGTCCTGATAGAAGCTCTCGTCCTCGAGCCCTAGCAGGTAGCCGATGTAATGCCAGTACTGATAAAGGGAGTTCTGCTCGGCCTTGGTCAACTCGATGCCGAGTGCCGCTATTGCACCGAAGCTTTTCAGGGTGAAGTCCAGCCATGTACGGGCAATATCAACCTGGTTGATCGGAATGCCCCACTCGGCTGCGTCCCACCCGCGTTTGAGGGCGCTGGATCGGATGCGCGCGTGCAGCAGTCGGACCTGGACGGTGGATTGGTACCCGGGTGCGCCACGCAGGAGCCCGCCGGGCATGGTGGCCTGCCCTGCCCACATGGCGGTCTCGGCCAGCCGTCGAGGAGCCATTGTCGTCAGTCTCCCGGTCTGGGTCAGCAGCCTGGCGATCGCGGGCGAGGAATAGGTGTGCACCAGGGCCGAGGTGATTGCCGACAATTCGAACCACAGCCCTGGGATCGATAGCGACGCGACCTCGCCGCGCGCGAGCATGCCGGGGTCAACCCAGGCAGGCAGGGTCTCCAGTTGCTCCAACAACGCGGTGATGGCGGGCGGGCGCTCCGTCAGGCCCGCCAGACCGTCGGCGAGGCCGGCGTTGAGCGCGTAGCGCCCCTCTTTGCCGAGCTCGTCCATCTCGAGGATGACCGCATCTGCTAGCGGGTCACCGACTGCAAGAAGTCGCACCATACGGTCGGCCTTGTCGCCGTGCCTTGCGCGCGCGTGGTCCAGGTTGAGCACCCGGCCAGGAACTTCCAAGCTATGAGGGGTATGTGTCACGATCGCACTCCGTTTCAGTGGTTGCCGGTTCTGAGGCTCCGCGCCTCTGAGTCATCTCAGACCATCAGCGGTCGCCATGATCTAGCGGTATCGCCAGTGGTCCTGCCCTCCACTCTACGCTGACTTGACTTCAAGTCAAGGCAGTTGTCGTGAACCTCCCGTGCGGCTCTGGGTGGTGGGTGCCCCGTTACCTTTTAAGTAGCCCCGAGATCCGTCAGGATAGAAGGGGTCGCTGGCCTGAGATTCCCGGCATGATTCATGCCCCCAGTCACCATGATCCGAATCTTCTATATCAGTCAATGCACCTCGGGACCGGTCTCAGTGCTGGCATGAAGTGCGTTGAGTCCTCGGTACAAGTGACGAGCGAGATAGCGCTTGAGGCACCGACGAATCTCTCGCGGAGTCTTGCCCTCCGTCGTTCGCCGGTCAACGTACTCCTGAGTGCCGGGATCGTGAGCCATCCTGACCACGACGGCCATATGCAGTGCACTATTGAGACGACGATCGCCACCACGGTTGAGCCGATGTCTGACAGTGTTTCCCGACGACGCTGGGATGGGATTGACTCCGGCAAGGGCAGCGAACGCAGCCTCGGAACGCACCCGCCCCGGATGCGACCAGACGGTGTAGACGACTGCAGCATTGACCGGTCCGATCCCGGTCTCTTCCAATAGCGCGGCAGCGGGCGTGGCCTTGAGCATTTCAGTGATGCGAACATGGTTGTCTTTGAGCTCGATATCGAGAGTCGTGATGCGTTTAGCCAAACGGGTGGCTTCGATTCGCGCCGTCGAGGCCGACAGCTCCTCACGACGCGTGCGCCAGTGGGCCACCGTCGTGATTTGGTCGGGCGTGAGTGTGTGACGAGCGTCGATATCGAGGTCGACGCTGCGCAAAAGCGCGATGAGCGCGTTGACTTTCGCAGTGCGTTCGTCGGTCATCTGTTCTCTGGCCGCGAGCAGGACACGCAGACTCGCTCGTGCTCCTTGATCGTGGCGTGGGATTCGCCACTTTGCTCGTTCAAGCGGCAGGCTGGCTGCTGCAATGGCAGCGGCATCCAGCGGGTCGGATTTACCGGCCCCTGACCGTGCCGGTGCATAGGCCGCGACTCTGGGTGCTTCGATGACTTCGTATCCGTCTCGTGCGACGGTACCGGCCAGCAGTGCTCCATAGCTTCCGGTGCCTTCGATGACCCATAAGCTGGCGAGGTCGCCACCAGTTCGGCGGGCAGCCCACGCGATGGCACGAGAACGTCCCGGTCCCGTGTTCGGAAACGAGGCCGTGTCAATGTGTTCGCCGCTGGCGGTGAGCACGGCATAAGTGTGAGTCCGGGCGTGTGTGTCGACGCCGATGACGAAGGGATAAGAATGAGCGACGGTAGTCATTGTGACCGATGGTCCTTTCCTGACGAACGGGCAGATACGTTCGACCGCGTCACGGCCGACGTCGGCCCGAGTAGAAGTCACTCCGAGGCAATCCTGTAATGGGCCACAGCCACGTGGGCTGGGCAATCTTCTGATCAAGCCGTCGGCGTGGACAGGGTCGGTGTCGACCGCCTGCTTCGAAGCCGGACAATTCGGATCCAAGGCCCACCAAAGGCCGAGGGGGTGTTGGATCACAGCTGCGAAGAGGCGGCCTACACCAAGCTGCCAGCTAGTCCCAGACCAGCTAGATCTAGTCTTACAGGGGGGTGCCCCTATGTTTTTCGTCAAGGGGTCTGACGAACTCTCTCGGATTTTCTCGACCCATGCCTTCGGGCAGGATCGAGCAGCCCGGGACTGGCCGTCTTCGACCCGGGCTGGCCTCAAGGACAGCAGTCTCAGGCCGCGGTGGCCTCCATTGGTGCGTGGAAATAGGTGCCATCGCGCAGCATCGCGAACAACACATTGCATCGCCGTCTGGCCAGAGCGATCAGCGCCTGATTGTGCTTCTTGTGCTCAGCACGTTTCCGGTCGTAATACGCTCTCGATAACGGGTCCTTCAATGCTGCGAATGCCGACAGGAATAGCGCCCGTTTGAGTACTTTGTTCCCGCGGTGTGAGGAGTGATCACCACGGATCGACGTCCCCGATCTCCACGTCACCGGCGCCAACCCCGCATAGGAGGCCAGGTGCCCGGCGGTAGCGAAGTCCTTGCCCACGACCTCGGTCAGTATCCTCGCGGTTGTCCTGACGTCGATGCCGGCAGTCGGCGTCAGGACCACGGCGAGGATTCTGACTGAAGTCGTGGGTAAGGACTTCGAGTCTGCCGGACACCTGGCATCGTATGCCGGTCTGGCACCGGTGACCTGGCGATCAGGGACCTCGATTCGGGGTGATCATTCCTCCCGTCGGGGCAACAAGATCCTCAAAAGGGCCTTGTTCTTGTCCGCTTTCGCGGCGTTGAAGGACCCACTGTCGAGGGCGTATTACGACAAGAAGCGTGCCGAGCATAAGAAGCACAATCAGGCGTTGATCGCGTTGGCACGAAGGCGATGCAACGTGTTGTACGCGATGCTGCGCGACGGCACCTACTTCCACTCGCCCGAGGTCGTGACTGCAGCATAGACCGTCCGCAGTGAAGTGCCTGATCAGTCTGGGAGACAATTCCTGGACCGATCATTCCTGCCCTGTTGGCATCAGTAAGAAATATTGAAGAATCTGACAGTTACCCCTTGACGAAAAACATAGGGGCACCCCCCGCATCGGGGGTCGTGCCAGGGTCAGATGACGGGTGTCGGAGAGCTGTTCCACGGTCGTCGCGCGGATGTCGAGCACGCGTCGGCGGGGGGTCGTCGGCTGCGCTCGCCACGAACCCCTCGAACAGGAATAGCACGCCACATATTTCAGGCACGGAGTGAAGAGTGGCGAGGAAATGTATTACTGGAGTGTCGAGGTTCGCGAAGTATTCGGTTGCACTCGAAACGGTGCGCCGTTAGGCGGTCACACTGAGTTCCTCGACGATAGGACCGATTTCCGGGTGGACCGTTTGTACGGACCGAAGTGCAGCTACCGTGGCGGTGTAGATGAGCTGTTCGAGTTCCGCGATATCGAGGTCGCGGTCATGAGTGAGCCAATCGAGCGTCGCCTCGTCGAGCATTCCGCTCAGCCCCTGGACGGCGATGCGCAGCATGGCCGGTGGTTCAGGTTTCATACCGAGGATGTCACAGGCGAATTCGGCTGCGGCGCGACGGGCGCGCTCGTACAGCGCATCGACCTCCGGGTCGTTGGCGCCCGCCTGCATCATAGCGAGCACGGTGTGGAAGTGGTCGCGTCGGTACTCGATCTGCCGCCGGTAGAGCCCTCGGATGCGCTGTTCCCTTGTGTTCTCATTGTCGCGTCGTTTGTGTAGTTCCACGATGCCATCCAGTGCCTGCTCCAGCACGGCGAGGTATACGCCACGTTTTCCCTTGAAATGGTATGAGAGGAGTCCGTGTGCGACGCCTGCCTCCTTGGCGATCTCGCTGATGTAGACGTCGTTGTAGGACTTGCGGGCGAAGAGCTCAGAAGCGCTGGCGACGAGTGCCTCCCGGCTTTGTCCTCGGGGTGGCGAAGTCCGTCGATCGGAGCTCATTGAAATCTGCCTCTCCTTGCGTCCGTGCCCAATCGCCCCGCCGCGGTACGGTACGGGAAACCGGCGCCCTCGATGGCGGCCTTAACCGTACCACTCGGCCGGAGGGAGGTTGCGGTTCCGATCACGATGATCTCAGAGCGTTATTCACGTGGCTTGGCGGTAGAACTCAAGGTTGGTGATCATGTGGATCACGCTTGGGAGTTCGGCCAGCCGGCCGCGGTAGCCGGTCGAGAGGATCTTCCACTGCTTGAGGTGGGCGATGGCGCGTTCGACGGCGGCGCGCATGGACGAGATCTTGCGGTTCCAGTCACGATCTTCCTCGGTACGCTCGACTCCCTTCTTCTTGCGGCGTGGCGTCAGCTTCGTGTGCTTGCTGTAGGCGGTATCGGCGAACACGGCCAGCAGCGGGTTGTCCTCGCGTGCCGCGGTGATCTGTTCTGCCCAGCCGACTTCCTCCAGGGCGCGTGAGTCGTGCCGTGATCCTCTGGTCGGATCCGAGACCGCGACCAGGTCGCCGCCCAGGCGGGCGGCGACCTGCACGCCCAGGGCCTGCTTGCGGTGCTTGGCGTTCCAGTTCGTCGTCCCGGTCCCTGTGCGGTTCCCGGTCGGGATCGGCGCACCGTCGATCAGCACGACGCCACGGTCGAGGGCTTCGACCAGGTGCTTGCGGTCCATCGCTGTGACCTGCCCGATCAACGGGATCAGGTACCGCCAGATCCGCGAGACCGTCGGCTGGGAGATCCCGTGCAGGTCGGCGGTCAGCTGCTGGGCCAGGTTGTGCCGCGCCTTGATCAGCACCATCGTCACCGCCTTGGCGAACGGCATCGTGAAGTCGTACCGCTCACCGGGAGGCCGGGCGGTCTGGACCTGCCACATACGGGAGATCGGCTCGGCGCACTGGGCAGGGGCCAGCCCGGTAGTAGCGTTGTAGGGCATGGGTCCTTCGCTCGGCTTGGTTGTGTCTCGACAACCCGATCAAACCGGACGTAAGGGCCCATGCGCCACTTACCCGATCTTGACCCTGACCAGCAACGACGCAGGCCAGAGCACTACCCGCTCACGATCGCGCCCGACCCGGTGAATAACGCTCTCACAGTCTGGTTCGAAGCCGCATGGCTGATCACGACCGGCAAGAACGGTGTCTCAGCAGCCCACTTGCACCGAATGTTGCCGATCAGCTCCTACCAGACCGCGTGGACGATGCTGGCGAAACTACGCACCGCGATGCGCCCGGGACTGACCCGCCCATTGACCGGACGAGTCGAAGTCGATGAGACCTTCATCGGTGGCCCACGGCCGGGGAAGGTCGGGCGCGGAGCTGCTGGTAAGACTCTCGTCGCCGGTGCCATCGAGGTCACCGACACCGGGTGGGGACGGGCCCGGCTGGCAGGCATCACCGATGCGTCTGCGACATCATTGAAGGACTTCGTGACCACGCATATCGACAAGGCTGCGACAGTGATCTCGGACGGGTGGCGATCGTATCCGCCTGCGCTGAGCGGCTACGACCACGAGCCTGTCAACGTCTCTGCGACGGGCAGACCGGCTCATGAGGTGTTACCGGCGGTGCATCGGCTCTTCGCGCTGATCAAGCGGATGCTCGAGGGCACCTATCAGGGATCGGGGACAGCCGAGCACCTGCCGGAGTACCTCGACGAATTCGTGTTCCGATTCAACCGACGCAACAGCCGTGATCGAGGCATGGTCTTCATCCGGCTACTGCAGCAGGCTGTGCTGGCTGATCGGGTGACCTACCGTGAACTCGTCCGCGTGCCTGCACCGAAGCAGAACAGTCCTCGTGGGGTTGCCGGCCCGCGGCGCCAGCCGGGATCTTTGGATGCGAGCCCGGTGCTACGGCCCTGGCGTACGGGCGACCAGGACATGGGCATCTAAATGGATACCCCTTACCCTCAAAAACTATCCCGTCTTGACCCTGACACCTTTACGGGCATCCGGCAGTTCTGACGGGAACGACGCGAGGTATAACTGCTCGGTATTCTCCCGCGACACGCCAAAAGGCGATAGTAACCGGGCGATCTCAGCAACGATCTCCGACGGGTGGAGCCCACTGCGATACGCCCTCATGTCCTCGACCGGCTTCGGGGCGACTACCTTGGCATCGAGGAGTCAGTCGAACGGGATCTTCGGATCATCATAGACTCGTCTCCTCCACCCGTTACTCGTCGACCCATGCCCTGTGGGTTTAATCGCTAGCATCAGCTAGTTGACTCGATCATTGACCAATCGCCATCACCGCTCGAGGGCTCGTCTCTCCAGGTCAGTTTCGCAACGGTGGTAGAACCCGTACTTTCGGAGAACGTGGTTGCACTTCTTCGAAGCTCTCTTGTATTCCCTGACTTACTTCGTGGTGGTCTCGGCCCCAGCGGCCATCGACAGTTAGCTCCTCTGCCTTCCGAAGGCCCACCATTTCGCGGGCAAACATAGGCGATGTTCCGAGGGTGGCAGCCGGGCCATTTATCTGAATTTTACTGAGGGGTTGTATGCAGTAGACCGGTCGTATATAGTTGCTAACGGAAAACGGTAACCATCAAACCCAAGAAAGAGTAGGCATCATGGGACGCATCAAGGTTGGCAAGGAAAACAGCACAGACATCGAACTGCACTACGAAGACAAGGGAACCGGGCAGCCCGTCGTCCTCATCCACGGCTACCCACTGGACGGCAACTCCTGGGAAGGCCAGATCCCAGCCCTGCTGGCCGCCGGCCACCGGGTCATCACCTATGACCGACGCGGCTTTGGCAAGTCCAGCCAGCCCTCTACCGGCTACGACTACGACACATTTGCCGCCGACCTGCACACCGTCATGGAGACTCTCGACCTGCGCGACACAGTCCTGGTCGGCTTCTCAATGGGCACCGGTGAAGTCGCCCGCTACCTGTCCACCCACGGTTCCGGGCGTGTCACCAAGGCCGCCTTCCTCGCCTCACTGGAGCCGTATCTGGCCATCACCGACGACAACCCCGACGGTGCCGCCCCGTTCACATTCTTTGAAGGCGTCTCCGAGGCAGCGAAAAAGGACCGCTACTCCTTCTTCACCGGCTTCTACAACGACTTCTTCAATCTCGACGAGAACCTGGGCACCCGGGTGAGCGAAGAGGCCGTGCGCAACGCTTGGAACGTAGCCGCCGACGCAGGTCCGATCGCCTCGGCCGCCGCCCCGCTGACCTGGCCCACTGACTTCCGGGCGGACATCCCCCGAATCGACGTGCCCACCCTGATCGTGCACGGCACGGCCGACCGGACACTGCCAATCGATGCCACCGCCCGGCGCTTCACCAAGGCTCTGCCCACCGCCAAATACGTCGAGATCGACGGTGCCCCACACGGCCTGCTCACCACCCACACCACCGAGGTCAACGAGATCCTCCTGGACTTCCTTGGCCAGTGACCCACACGGGCCGGCATAATTGACACGCGAAACCAACTAATCAACTGCACTATTGAACGATCTGATGAGAAACATGCCAGCAATCCAAGGCGACACCCGCCGCAGCATTCTCGACGCTGGCCAGAGGATCATGTCCCGCAAGGGATTCTCTGCGGTGGGCATCAGCGAAGTCCTCGCTGCAGTCGGCGTGCCGAAAGGCTCGTTCTACCACTTCTTCGGCTCCAAGGAAGCCTTCGGCGAGGCGATGATGCGCGCCTACTTCACCGACTACCTAGCGGAGATGGACCGTATCCTCGCCGAGCCGGGCCTGACCTCGGCACAGCGGCTGATGAACTACTGGCAGAACTGGCGCGAGACGCAGAGTCTCGACAACTGCCAGGGCAAGTGTCTTGCCGTCAAGCTCGGCGCGGAGGTCTCAGACCTGTCGGAACTGATGCGCCTCGCACTGAAGGAAGGCACCACCGCCATCGTCGACCGCCTGGAACGGACTATTACAATCGGCCTGAAAGACGGATCGATCTCCGTCGATACCACCGCCCGTGACACCGCACAGGTCCTGTACGACATGTGGCTCGGAGCCAGCGTCATGGCCAAGATCCACCGCGACATCGGCCCACTGGACACCACGATCAAGGTCACCCGTCAACTCCTGCACCTATAAGACCTGAACCGACCCGCACTCACCGACCAATCGGTGTCGTCATTCCGATCGATCGCCTCGATCGAGACGATCGGCCCACTAAAACAGGAAGAAATCATGAGAATCGTTATTGTCCTTACTTCGCACGACCAGCTCGGCTCGACCGGTCGTCCGACCGGCTTCTGGCTCGAGGAACTTGCCGCGCCCTACTACCGGTTCAAGGACTCCGGCGTCGACGTCGTACTCGCTTCCCCCAAAGGCGGCAGACCGCCGATTGACCCGAAGAGCAACGAGCCCGACTTCCAGACCGATGAAACCCGCCGATTCGAGTCCGATCCGGAAGCTGTGGCTGCCCTCGCCAATACAACTCGCCTCGACACCGTGTCCGCCGACGACTTCGACACCGTCTTCTACGCCGGCGGCCACGGACCACTGTGGGACCTGGCCGAAGATCCCGACTCCGTCCGGCTCATCGAGGCCACCTTGGGCGCAGGCAAGCCGTTGGCCCTTGTCTGTCACGCCCCGGGCGTGTTACGCCACGCCACAAATCCTGACGGCACGCCTTTGGTCCGGGGTCGGCGCGTGACCGGGTTCACCAACGGCGAGGAAGCTGGCGTCGGCCTGACCGAAATCGTCCCCTTCCTCGTCGAGGACAAGCTGATACAACTCGGTGCCGAGTACTCAAAAGTTGATGACTGGCAACCCTACGTCATTGCCGACGGACTACTCATCACCGGTCAGAATCCGGCCTCCTCCGGCCCCGCGGCCGACGTCCTCATCAAAGAGACAAACAAAACCCGCGCGTAGTCAACGACCTAACAATCATCGCCGGGTCACAATGACCAGGAACCGCGCCGGGCACGCGATAGTGCGTGCCCGGCCCATCGCCTGATAGAGAGAGCATCACGATGAACAAAAGTGACGTAACTAAGGTTTTTATTGTGGGAATCGCTGGCGGCGTCGGGAGCCGCCTAGCCCGTCTGCTGACTGCCGCCGGTGACCGAGTTGATGGCCTTTATCGCCGTCACGAACAGGGTGAAAGCCTCAAGGCCGACGGCATCAACGCTACTTACGGCGATCTGGCCGAACTCGACGCCTCTGCCTTCGCCGATCTGCTGAACGACACCGACGTCTTGGTCTTCGCTGCCGGTGCCGGCGGCAAAGGTGGAACCCGCGCAGTCAGCGCCATCGATGGAGCCGGCCTCACCACCGCAATCGAGGCAGCCCACCTCTCTGGCGTCCGGCGTTTGGTGCTCGTCTCCGTCTTCCCCGAGGCCTGGCGCGGCCTCGAAGTCTCCGACACCTTCGAACACTACATCGACGTTAAAAAGAAGGCAGACGCGACCCTCGCCGCAACTGACCTCGACTGGATTATCCTGCGCCCCGCCGCCCTCACCGACGACACGGGCAGCGGTCGAATCAGCCTGGCCCCCGCATTGGTTCACACTCAGATCGCCCGTGACGATGTCGCCGCGACCCTCGCCGAGCTCGTACACGCCCCACAAATCCGCCGAGAGGTTCTCGAACTTGCTCAAGGCCCGGACACGATCAGAGACGCCGTCAGTCGCCAAACACTTAGCTGACAGTCGGGCCCTTCGTGTCTCGACTTCGTCGTTCTTCTCCGGGACCGTTGTAGTGATAATGAGAGCCCGCAAAGACTCACGGTTTCCTCGATCTGCACTTCCGGTCGGCCAGCCGACACAGTCATATACCTATCCATAACCAGGTACGTATCCATAACCAAGGGAGGTCCAGTCGTGGACATCACACCGATCATCGACAAGCTCAACACCGGACTGTTCATCAATGGCCAGTGGCGCGATGCCGAGGATGGAAAAACAGTAGAGGTTCGCAATCCTGCGACTGGTGACCTCATCACCACGGTCGCCGACGCTTCCGCGGCCGATGCCGAAGAGGCCATCAAGGTCGCTGGTGACACCCAGGCTTCATGGGCCGCCACCCCACCACGCGAACGCGCCGAGATCCTCCGCCGCGCTTTCGAACTGCTCATCGAACGCTCCGACGACATCGCTGCCGTCATGACCGCCGAGATGGGCAAGCCCTTCGCCGAGTCCAAGGGCGAGGTCACCTATGGCGCAGAGTTCTTCCGCTGGTTCTCCGAAGAGGCCGTGCGCGTCGGCGGCGAATACACTCAGTCCACCGATGGCAAGACCCGCGTCATGGTCTCGCGTGAACCGGTCGGGCCCTGCATCCTCATCACTCCGTGGAACTTCCCTTTGGCAATGGGCACCCGCAAGATCGGTCCGGCCATCGCCGCTGGCTGCACCATGGTGTTCAAGCCGGCGAAGCTGACCCCGCTGACCTCCCTCATGCTCGTCGACGTGCTCATCGAGGCCGGCCTGCCTGCCGGTGTCCTCAATGTCGTCACCTCCGATTCGGCCCGTCGCGTGGTCACCCCGTGGATGGAGTCCGGAATCGCCCGCAAGGTCACCTTCACCGGCTCCACCGAGGTGGGCGTCGGTCTGATCAAGCAGGCTGCCGACAATGTCATGAAGACTTCGATGGAGCTGGGCGGAAACGCTCCGTTCGTCGTTTGCGAGGACGCCGACATCGACAAGGCCGTCACCGGTGCTGTCCAGGCGAAGATGCGCAACGGCGGCGAGGCCTGCACTTCGGCGAACCGCTTGTTCGTCCATTCCTCGGTCGCCGAGGAATTTTCGACCAGGCTGGCCGAGCGCATCGGTTCGATGAAGGTCGGCAACGGCCTCGACGAGGGCACCGAGGTGGGCCCGCTGGTCGATCAGGATGCCCTGGACAAGGTCGCCGGCCTTGTCGATGATGCTGTGTCCAAGGGTGCGAAGGTCCTCACTGGCGGTTCGAAGATCGATGGCAAGGGATTCTTCTACAGCCCGACCGTCATGACCGAGGTGCCGCAGGACTCGGAGATCCGGACCACCGAGATCTTCGGACCTGTCGCTCCCATCGTCACGTTCGACACCGACGAAGAGGGCATGGCGCTGGCCAACGAGACAGAGTTCGGTCTGGCCGGTTACCTGTTCAGCGAGAATGTCGAGCGGGCGCTGAACCTGGCCGACAAAATGGAGGTCGGCATGGTCGGCCTCAACACCGGTCTGGTCTCCAATCCCGCTGCTCCGTTCGGTGGCGTGAAGAAGTCCGGGCTCGGTCGTGAAGGCGGACGTGTGGGCATCGAGGAGTTCCTCGAAATCAAGGGCGTGGCTCTACCTCGCGCCTGAGACAGCGTTGTGCCCAGGCGACAACATACGGATTCCTACAGGTGGCCACTGCCAGCGCCGCGACGCTATAGGTCGGAAGATGCGAGCGTTTAGCATAGAGGATCTGTTGCCGTGCTATTAAGCCCTCATCCATTACATACGACTATCCATAGGGTAAAAATGTACCCAATCAACTAACTACCTAAGGGCCCGCATGACTCGCACTTGGTTCATCACCGGCACGTCCTCCGGCTTCGGCCGCCACCTCACCGAACAACTCCTCGCCCGGAATGACAGGGTCGCCGCCACTGCGCGTCGCCCGGAGGCCCTCGACGACCTGGCGGCCCTTCACGGCGACCGGCTCTGGCGTGCCCAGCTGGATGTCACCGACACCACAACACTGCGCGAGGTCGTAGATCGTGCGTTCGCCGACCTCGAGCAAATTGACTTTGTCGTCTCTAACGCCGGCTACGGACTCTTCGGAGCGGCCGAAGAACTCTCCGACGAGCAAATCGACCGGCAGATCACCACCAACCTCACCGCCTCCATCCAGCTGGCCCGCGCCGCCACCCCGCACTTGCGTCGACAGGGTGGCGGACGCTTTGTCCAGATCGCTAGCATCGGTGGCCAGGTCGCCCTCCCCGCCATGAGCCTCTACCACGCCACCAAATGGGGCATCGAAGGGTTCTGGGAATCAGCCGCATCCGAACTCGCCCCCTTCAACATCGGCGTGACGCTTGTCGAACCCGGCGTAGCTCGCACCGACTTCGGCGGAGCTAGCTCTGTCCTCGGCGCGCCGCTGCCGGCCTACAATGAGGGCCCCTCGGGACAACTGCGCCGCATGCTCTCCGGCGAACTTCCCCCACTTCCAGCTCCCGGAGACCCCGCAAAGATCGCAGCAGCCATCATCGCCTCCGCCGACCGCACCGAAGCACCGTTGCGTTTGACGCTCGGCTCCGATGCCTACGCCTTGGCCACCACAGCCCTGCGCAGCCGTCTAGAAGCTCTGGAAGCCGGACGGACTCTTGCCCACTCCACCGACGCCGATGACCTCGGGCCCACCTCCAGCTCCCCCGGCAGCTGAAAAGAACTTAGTATGTTCAACTTCACCGGAAAGACCGCTCTCGTCACCGGAGCCTCCGGCGCCCTGCGCCACGATATCCACCGGCTTCGACCTAGCCCCGGGCCAAGACCACTACCCCACGGACTGGCTTCGCCAAGTTGGCCACCAAGCTCGACCTCTCAATGCTGGTCAGTACAGCTAGCTCCCGCGCCCACCTCTCGCTCATTCCGGCAGCCACCACGTCGCCTCCGTGGATCACACGACGAAGCCGCACACTGATCGGACAGATACAAATACCAGACTGGGAATGAAAAAGCCTTGTGGTCCTACCCCTCCGGGACCGCTGGAAAATCGGTTCTGAACTGTTGACCAGGACCGACGATCCAACCAATTCCACACCCCTTCGCCATAAGGAGCTTCAGTCATGACTGAAGGTAAACCTGCCTCCCCGAACACGAAACGACGCACGGCCGGCAGCAGTCCGGAGCTTGTCTCAGCCATTCTGCTGCTCGTAGTCACTGCGATTGCGATCGTGTGGACGAATTCGCCATTCGGCAGCACCTACGAAGAAATCTGGTCAACAATCCTCGCGATCAACCTCGGCCCGTGGCAGTTCGCCATCACTCTCGAACACGTCGTCAGCGACGGATTGATGGCGATCTTCTTCTTCACGGTCGGTCTCGAGGTCAAACGTGAGCTCTCCGTCGGCGAACTGACCGAGAAATCACGAGCGATCGTCCCGGTAGCCGCAGCGATCGCTGGTCTGATCGTTCCGGCCGGCATCTTTCTCCTCCTCAATGCGGGCACGTTAGCCGCCCATGCGTGGGGCGCGGTGATCTCCACTGACACGGCATTCCTCGTCGGAGCGCTCATCCTCATCCGACCGCAGCATCCGGCACGGCTGAGGATTTTCATACTTACTCTTGCCGTCGTCGACGACATTGGGGCTCTCATCGTCATCGCACTCTTCTACTCTGACGACCTCGAGGCAGTTCCGCTGTTAGTTGCGTTCGTTCTGCTCATCCTCGTCTTCCTCACCCGATTCCTTCCGCCTTCGGTACGCGGAGCTCTCTACGCCATGCTTGGCCTTGGTGTCTGGGTCTGCTTCGACTCCGCTGGTGTCCACCCCACTCTGGCCGGAGTCGCGATCGCACTCATCATCCCGGTAGTGACTCCGCGACGAGCCGATGTCGAACAGGTTGTCGAGAGAACGCGCTCGTTCCGCCAATCGCCGAGCTCAGACTACGCAGTCGAGGTCAATCGCGCGCTTCGCCAGTCAATCTCGATCAATGATCGCCTGCAGACTGCATTCCGGCCATGGACCGGTTTCGTCGTCCTCCCACTCTTCGCCCTTGCCAACGCCGGAGTACGGCTTGACGCTCAGACTCTGTCCGACGCGATGACGTCGCGTCTGACCTGGGGAATAGTTGCCGGACTCGTCATTGGCAAACTCGTCGGCATCGTCTTCGTCACGGCTGTCCTCGACCGAACCGGCACCGGGAAGCTCGCACCCGGCCTCGGCCTGAGCCGAGTGGCCGGCGGCGCGATGCTGTGCGGCATCGGATTCACCATATCGCTGCTCATCGTCGGCATCGCCATCGAGGACCCCGAACTGCAGAACCAGGCACGCGTCGGCGTCCTGCTCGCGTCGGTGCTCGCCTTCGGCTTGGGGTGGCTTCTGCTGAGCGGGCTCGATCATTTCCGGCCCACTCATCCTGTGGGTGCGAAGCTCAACCGCCCGTTCGATCCGGAGCGTGATCACTTTGTCGGGCCCACCGACGCCCCGCTAACTCTTGTTGAGTATGGCGACTTCGAATGCCCGTTCTGTGCCCGGGCAACCGGGACGATCGACGAGGTTCGAGAACATTTCGGAGACGAACTCCTCTGGGTCTGGAGACACTTTCCCCTCACCGCGGTTCACCCTCACGCGCAACTGGCTGCACTCGCAGGAGAGGCCGCGTCCAGGCAGGGAAAGATGCTCGAATACAGCGCCCTGCTCTTCGAAAACCAGGATCGACTCGACCACAACAGCCTCCTGTCTTACGCGCAACGACTGGGGCTCGACATTGACCGATTCGAGCTCGACCTCAACTCACCGAAGATCGAACGGCGCGTTCAGGACGACGCCGAAGACGTCTACGAATTGGACCTGTCTGGCACTCCTACCTTTTTCGTCAACGGCAAACGACACCATGGTCCATGGGACTCGAAGTCCCTCATCGCTAGCCTCGAGGAGAATCAGACTCGTGACGCTCAGCAATGAGTGCCAAGGAAACTCTGCGAGTCTGGACGCGTAAGCGCAAGGACTCCGGCAAGGCCACGCCGGCGAAGCCCGCAGACCTAGAGGACGAGAATCGCAGGTTGCGGGCTGCGTCGGCCGAAGCGAGCACGCCAACCATATCCTCCGCCAAGCGCCAGCCTTCTTCGCGACAGAGCCCGACCGCCCACCAACAGCCGTCGGCTGTACCGATGACGATCACATTACGAGTTCGGAGCCGAGCCAATCGAGCGCACCCTGTCGGGACTGCTGCACAAACGCTGTGAGCTCGAATTACGTCTACACGAACCTACAAAGAAGCGTGTGCGGCGACGCGTGCCCGTCGGGCTGCTGGCTGACCTTATAATCGTCATCCCTGCCAGGATCTCTGACATCGAGAAGCACCGACGCCCGCTTCCTACCATCCCACTTGCTTCTTGAGATGACTGAGATAGCAACGAAGCGTCCTTTCCGGAATTTACAGGTCTAGCAACCCCTCAGCTTTTACAGCAAGCACAGTCCTCCGGAACAGCTCGTCGAGATTGAGGTCAGAGCGACTGCCATCGAGCGCGTCCATCTGCTCCTCGACTAATCGGTGGACTTCAGGGTCCAAACTGTCGAATGCGTTGTACTTTCGCCGGCTCCTGCCATCGACGAGGCCGAAGAGCCCACCATTCGACTCATCTCTGTAGGCAGATATCCAGTTCTTGAGCGTCTTGACAGGGGCTGGACCAATACGTGCCCGGCCGAGTTTTTCAGCTTTGCGCCGTCGTTCACGATTGACGACGTACTCACGTTGAAGACGCTCTGACATCCTCTCAACCTTGAACTGACTGGAATGTTTCTCGCTCGGGGCGAAGGGCCACGTCGGCTCTCCTTCGCGTGCGAGCGCGCTGTGGCCTCTCGAGTAGCCCGTCAGGATCTCTTACACAATCTCTTGTCGATCCAGAGCCTACTCTCTTGTGTTGAGGCTGAGGCCTTCCAACTCCACCGACACGGAATAGGTGACGGCGTCGACGCGTCCTTTAAAGACCTGTCGCGCGCCCTCGATTTCCCACCAATCAACTTCCTCAACACGTTGATCGACTCCGCGCAGAGCCACCGACAAGGGCGAGAGCCCCACGACAACTTTCGGTCCCGATGGAGTGAGTACTGATGCTCCCTTGAACAGCGCGGTAGAGACACTCAAGAGGACACCTCATCCCAGCTAATCGATGTATTCCGCGTCCACCGTTGGTTCAAGTCAATAGCAATCTGACCAGTCCAGATCAAATGCCACATCGATGCTGTCAAATGGCGACCACGATCGTCAGCATCCATCACGTCCCCAATGACGGCGCCATCCAGAACAACCGATCGCACGAGATCATTCGTTGTCGATAACCATTCTGGACAACGCCGAGCACCAGATAACCATCGATGGTTCAACGATGCGCGAGCGGAGTGCCCTGCAAAAATCTGAAAGTGCCACCCGATGTCAGCGCAAGCCCGAGCGGCACGTCGAGAGGCTGCCAAAATCGATCGTCCTGTCGATTTTCGGCGCGGGCATCCACACAGTGATTTCGCCTTTGGAATCAACCCACAGTAGATCCGGGACATGTACAAGACCATCGAGCCACGTCAGCCTCAACGGTTGAGCCACGAGACATCTCATCTCAGGCAAGCGGTCAAGTGTCAACATCAATTCGAACTTAAGCCCTGCGGCCGTATGGTTTTGTGAGACAGGTTTTAAGGAGCACTCACAAACATGACCA
>NZ_JABUYD010000032.1:0-38527 GCF_014897515.1 Brevibacterium sp. FME17 | reverse complement strand
CACTTTTCTTCTGTCAGTCCACCATCCGGTCGATCCTAATCATGAAAACTCGAGGTTAGACGTTCCGTCATCCTGACGACCTGTCGATTCCGTCTGCGCTCTACCATTTCTACGCCTACGCCACCGGCCAGGCGACTCCGAGCACTATCCGATACGCCTACATGGATATTGCCCGCGACGATGCTGAGCTCTACCTGCTGCGCCTGTCTCGAAGAAATGACATCGACGCATTGTGCCTCAATGACACGAATACAGCGGATGCGGATGAGGAACGGCTTGACGCGTTGCTAAGAAGCTTCCTCGACGACCACCTGCCGATCCCCAGCACATTTGAGAAGACGGAGCACAATCAGTGACCGATAAGAAATTTGCCGTAGTGTCCGCTGTCTACAATGTCGGCAGATACCTCGATGACTTCTTCGCGGCGATGGATAAGCAGACCTGTGATCATTCGATGATTGAAGTGATCCTCGTCGACGACGGCTCCACTGACGAATCTCCTAGCCGTCTGCAAGACTGGGCCACAGCGACAGACTATTCAGTCACAATTCTGACAAAGACCAATGGTGGACAGGCATCTGCCCGGAACCTGGGACTCGATGCGGTGACCGCAGAATGGGTGACGTTCATCGACCCGGATGACACAGTGGCTGACGACTACTGGCTCTTCATAAATAGGGCTGTAGGAGCCTACTCATTCCGCCAGCGTGGAGCAGTGATCGGATGAGGTAGTTGCTCCGGTTACGGAATCCCAACGCGATCCCACGCAGATGCTCCAGCCTGCCGTTGATCGCTTCCGTGGGCCCGTTCGAGGTTCCTGGGTGATCGAAGTAGGCAAGAATATCGGCACGCCTGCGTTGGAACGTTGTCCGTAGGCTCCGTAGCTCCTTCAACTCATCCGGGATCATCCCGGCCAGCTTGTCGATCAGCCCGGCCATGATTGCCTTGCCCTTCGCCGGTGCCGCAGCATAGGCGGCGATCGTGTCTTGGTAGAACTGCCAACACACCACCAAGGCAGCATGATCGTCGCCTGCGAAGACCGTGTTGAGTCGGTGTTTCTGCTTGTCTGAAAGGAGACTGACGCGGGTGCGTATGGTTTTCCTAATCCCGTACAAGGCGTCACCAGATCGGCCCCTGCGCCCGTGAATCTCGGTTTGGAGTCTCCTCCTCGTCTCATCGAGCTTGGTCCCGACAAGAGCGACGACATGGAAGGGGTCCATGACCGTGGTGGCGTCGGGGAGGACGTCGGTAGCGGCTTTCTTGTACCCGGCGAACGCGTCCATGGCGACGTGATCAATGCCAGTCCGGAACTTATCAGGCTGGTTGTTTAGCCAATCGGAAAACACCTCGGCCGAGCGTCCGGGAACAATGTCAAGCAACCGCGCTGGCTGGCTGGAGAGATCGACGATGACAGTGACCCATCGGTCGATGCCGCGGTGGGACCAACAGTGTTCATCGACACCGATCGTGGATACGCCATCGAGCCTGGTGGCATCGGCGAGCAACAACGTGGCGCCGAGGTCGAGGACAGCCGTGCACACGGTGTTCCACGAGGTTGCGAGGTTCTGCGCGATGACGTGGATACTCATTTTGTCGATGACAACGGACTTCAACGCCCACAGGCGAGCGGTGCGGGAGAGCTTCGACCGGCCGACGCATGCCTTCGCTGGCGACTGCGACCAGCGCTGGCGGCAGTTCGGACACTGGAACGTACGGATGCGGATGGCCAGCGTCACTGCAGTCAGCCCGATCGGAGGATGGACGAGCCGGCGGATCCTCGTCGATCGGACTCGTCCCCGCTGCTGGGCGCAGTCGCGGCATTCGGAGTTGTCGTCGGTGATCAGGCACAACACGGTCAGATGCCTGCCGGTGTGGTGCTGGCCGATGGCGGTGAGTCCGAGTTCGTTCAGACGGAGTGTGGTGTCAAGGCATGGCGGGGTAAAGTTGTGCATCAGGGACCTTGGGTCGTGATGGAGTCTTGAACACCTACATCATTGCACCCAGGGTCCCGTTTCTTGTGCTGCTTGAGGGTGGCTACCGCACCGCCCTATTTATGAAGAGCCGTTCATGTCGCCTCGCTTGCGGAAAGTTACTACCGGATCAGGAGCCACGGCCGTCCAGATTGTGCGCAAGGTCCGCGGCAAAGTCACCGTCCTCGAACACCTGGGCTCTGCTCACACACCGGCAGAACTGACCGCGTTGCTCACCGCTGGAGAAGACAAACTCGCGTCCTACGGGGCGGCCGAGCAACTCGAACTCGAGCTGGGACTGCCCGCTGACCCCGACGTCACACCGCATACCAAAACCGTCGTAGGTTCACGCTCTGCTGTGCTCGTCGATGCGATCACCGAGTCCTGGAACCGGCTGGGCTTCAGTGAGGTCGTCGATGACCAAGCCTTCTTCCACCTCGTGTTAGCTCGCTTGATCGAACCGACGTCGAAGGCCGACAGCATTCGTGTCCTTGCCGAGCTCGGCATCAATCCGCCCCACCACAATACGTTCCTCAATTGCCTCGCCCGGGCAAGGGACCGTGACTACCGGTCACAGATCGCTGGGAAATGCTTCGACCACAGTGTGTCCACGTCGGGAATCAGCCTTCTTCTGTATGACGTCACGACCTTGTATTTCGAAGCTGAGAAGGAAGACGACCTGCGGAAAGTTGGATACTCGAAGGAACGTCGTGTTGACCCGCAGATCGTTGTTGGTCTCCTCGTCGACCGGACCGGGTTCCCACTCGAGATCGGCTGCTACGAAGGATCCAAAGCAGAGACTCACACGATCATCCCTGTCATCAAGGCCTTCCAAGACCGGCACGGTGTCACCGACATGGTCGTCGCCGCTGATGCCGGCATGCTCTCAGCCAAGAACCTTACTGAACTGGATCAGGCTGGACTACGGTTCATCGTCGGATCCCGGCAAACGAAGGCCCCGCATGATCTGGCGACGCACTTTCAGTGGAACGGGGACTGGGCCGCTGATGGGCAGGTCATCGACACGATCACCCCGAAAGGGACCAAACGCCTCGACCCTGACCGAGTGAAGAAGAAGCGAGAACCAGTCTGGTCGGCTGAGGAGTTTCCGGATGCGTGGCGAGTGGTCTGGCAGTACCGGCGGAAGCGGGCGATGCGTGATGAGCAGACACTGAATCTGCAGAGGAACAGGGC
The DNA here is from genome assembly GCF_014897515.1 of Brevibacterium sp. FME17. Taxonomy (NCBI): domain Bacteria; kingdom Bacillati; phylum Actinomycetota; class Actinomycetes; order Micrococcales; family Brevibacteriaceae; genus Brevibacterium; species Brevibacterium sp. FME17. The sequence continues at coordinate 35,363 of NZ_JABUYD010000032.1, read as the reverse complement.
ATTGGCGATCATCGAGGGCGAGAAGCCCGCGAAGAAGGCCCGATTCGTCAAGGTCACCGATGAGGATAAGGAATTCGACGAGTCCTCGTACAAGCGAGCGATGAAGCTTTCAGGCTATAAGGGTTACGTCAGCAATATCCCGGCTGACATTATGTCCGCAGCCGAGGTGATCAGTAGTTATCACGACCTCTGGCATGTCGAGCAGTCGTTTCGGATGTCGAAGACCGACCTACGTGCCCGACCAATATTTCACCGAACCAGGGACGCGATCGAAGCGCACCTGACTATCGTGTTCACGGCGTTGGCCCTTGCCCGTTTCATGCAGGATGCGACTGGAGCGTCGTTGAAGAAGATCGTGACGACTCTTCGGCCGTTGCGAGAGTTCACTGGGCGTGTGGGCGGGCAGGAAATCACGTTCGATCCCGAGGTGACCGGGCTGGCTAGAGACATCGCTGCGGCGCTACTGCCGGGACGTTTTCCGGGGCACTAAAGTTGTGGAACTCAGGAGACGAGACCTAAACCCCGAGTTCTTCGGATCCGAATTCCTCCACCGATGGCTCGAATTTCTCCAATCTGACGAACTCAAAGAAACGGCCCAGGAACACGGATGCACGATCACATTCATGCCGCATCCAAACCTCGAAGGCTATCTCCCTGAGATCACTCTGCCCGTGCATGTTGAAGTCGTCACATACGCAGATGTCAACGTTCAAGATGTGATTGCCCGATCGGCGGTAGTCGTCACCGACTACTCGTCGATCGCCTTCGACGCTGCTGTAGTCCACCGTCCGGTCGTCTATTATCAGTTCGATCGCGATCGTGTCTTTGGCGGGGGCCATTTAACTAGGCCCGGTTATTTCTCTTATAAAAATGACGGGTTCGGCCCGGTGGCTGAAGAGCTGGGAGGCGTGCTGGATGCCCTGCGCGCGACGCTCGAGGGTGGTGTCGATCCCGCACCCGAATACCTCGAAAGGATCGAACGGACGTTCATCAAGCCTGGGAGAGCTTGCAGCGCTGTCACCGAGATGATTGAAAGCCTCGATCGTCCAGTGGCTGTCGGCGACCATCGTCCGACGCCACAGGCGCCTCAGATCCAGTACCTCAACTGACCGATGAATAGCTCGGTCCTTGGTACGACCAGGCGGAGGGGCCAATCCACGAATTGATCGCGGGGTCATTTCCCCAGGGCGAACTTCCCACCTATGGCGGAGCCAGCTAACTCGGACGGCTTAATATCCGGTGGTCGGGAAACTCCCGGGCATCTGGATCCGGTGATGAGTCGGAGTTCTCCACGTTGAAGGCCTCCGGCTATGCGGCTGCGGGCTCCTCGCTACCCTTCTTGATCGGTGAGAGGTCGAACTCCAGGGCTACTTGGCCACTGACGAGCACACCACCGGAATCCAGGTTGTTGTTCCACTTCATATCTCAGTCCTTGCCTTGGACGTGGTCGGATCCTTCGAACTCGGCGCGTAGATTCCCGAAAGAATCGAAGTCGATGTGTTCAAGTGGAATAGGTACAAGAAGTGGCAACGTCGTCAAAGCCCGAGTTGTGAGACACTCCAATGTGAGACAGAGGATCCCCAGCATGAAGGAGTGCGATAGTGGCCAGAAGCGGACAGCTGACGAAGGATGCTGATCGGGCGGTAGATTCGGCAGCGGTCACTCCGATTCGCTCCTGGCTTGCCCGAATGCGGTTGAGGTCCTGGATCTTTCGTCCCTTTCTATTCCTGATGGTCGGACTGATCCTGCTCGTGCTGTGCTGGTGGCTCTTCGGTCTCACAACCTCTGATTCGTTTTGGCGCGAAGCGGTCAGCGCCATCTTGGGTGCCGTGGCCACGATCATCGGTGCAACCGCAATCGCGTTCATTGCACTGCGGGAACAGCTGCGACGGGTGGAGGAGAAACGCCTACTCAAGCGATTTGAAGATCTGACATGGAAGCATTCCTCGATCCGTGTCGGGGCGATGGAGATTCCGGGCATAGCAGTCGTCGCATCCGCGACTCATGATGCAGGCTGGGACGCGAACACGATCGTGGAATTCGCGCCGGAGGGGAGCCCTCGTGCAACCGATGAGTTGACCGCTCGGGCGCTCGATGTGACCTTGCCAAAGCTTCAGGCGCAGGCTGAGGAACGAAAACTCACATTCTTCGATGATGACTGTGTCGATATTGTTGACGTTGATCTCACCACGATTAACAGGGATGGGAAACGGCGCCCAAAATTTACTTTCACTCCGGCCAAAGCACGCTATTTCGACTTCGCGGTGTCGTCGAGTCGGTTGGACGCCCCGGTTGACCCCGAGGTCGATCCTTTGCAGCCATCATTGCGGCAACTGTGGGGCCACGGTCCGTCCTCGCTTTTAGAAGTCTCGGCATTGCCGGCCGTAGCCAAACTGGGGTGCGGAACGGTGGCAGTGACGAAGGATTCACGCATCGTGTTCGGCATTAGGGGAAAGACCTTCATCGCATCGGATTCTGTTTCCGACTCAGCCCGTCGTTCACTGCATTTTGTGGCCGAAGGGATGATCCCGAAGGATCTCAACCAGGAAGGGCGGGTTGATCCGAAAGTAGGAATCACTCGTGGACTGGACGAGGAACTCAACATCGGGCTATCGAGTCGCAACATCGGCCGTGTCGCCGAGATGATTTCAACGGGAGTCTTCTTTGATCAACAGAGATGGCAGCCGTGCTTCTCCTATCTGAGCAGACTGGATATCACCTGGGACGAAGTTCAGACGGCGGCCCCGATCGCACGGGACGCGTGGGAAGTCGAGGCACTGATTTCGCTTCCCTTCGATATTGAGCACGCCGGAGTGAGACAGCTTCTGCTTGGAACCCACCCTGATTTCCGACTGGCCTCCAACCACGCTGCAGCGATGTTGTGGTTCGCGCTTCTGCACAACCACGGCTATCACGTAATGCGTGACCACTTGCTCTCATAGAGCAAGACGGCCACCTCGGCGTCATTTCTCTATATTGCCGGTCAGCGACCCGAGCAGGGTCAGGACCATGGCCAGAAGCAGAGCAACCGCGGCGGCGATGAAGCTGCCGATGACGGTCCCGCTGAGGACGAGGGCGATCAGGGCAGGGCCAGCGATCTGTCCGAGGCTGTACCAGGTCGTCAGCTTCGCTGCGGCGGCGGTGATCCCCATTTGTGTTCCTTCGCCGATGGTCATCATGACCGCCCCGACGAAGGTCCCGCCGAACAGTGCCGCAGCGATGAGGAGCAGGATCGGGTTGGTGCCGAAGACGGCGAGAACAGCCCCGCCGACCTGCAGGCAATAGCAGAAGGCGAGTCCTCGACGGGTGCCGATGCGGGCGGCGACGTTCGACCAGATCAACGGTGAGGCCGCCGTTGCGATACCAGCGACAACCCAGGTCGAGGCGGCGGCCGTCTCACCGAAGACGGGCTTGGCGAGCACCACCAGGTAGGTGCCGATGATGATGTAGCCGAAACCTTGGAAGAAGTAGCCTGCCGTGAGAACTGCCATGGCCCGGCGGAGCCTCGGGGGATCGGCGGTGATGTCGGGGCGATCGTTTGCGGCGACCACCTCGGCGGGCTTGTCGGCCGGCTTGCTTTCGCCGGGCGCCGGCATGGGCCAGGCCCATGCGATTACGGTGAACACGGCACTGAGCAGCGCACAGATCAGCCAGAGTCCGCGCCAATCGACGAGATTGCCGGCGGTGAGGACGATGACTCCGGAGATGAGGATGCCGGTGCCGATTCCGGCATAGACGAGGCCGGAATCGACCGGTCTGCGGGCCACGAACGGGATGCGCTGGGTGATGCAGACGAAGATCAGGCCCGAGGCGATTCCGGCCAGCGTACGCACCGATCCCTGCCAGACCAGATTCGACGTCAGGGGGATGGCGGCCAGGCACAGGGTGGAGACGATGAGGCTTAAGCGGTAGACGCGGCGGGTGGGTTCAACCCAGCCGCGGGCGATGACCAGGGAGCCGATGAAGTATCCCACGTAGTTGAGCGTGGCGATCCACGCACCCGGAGCCGAACTCCAATGCAATGCGGCGACCATGAGCGGGAGGACGGGTGTGTAGAAGAACCTGCCCATCCCCATGGCCAGAGCCAGTCCGAGGGTGCCGCGAACGGCGGTGGGATTTACGGTGTTGTCGGCGGTGAAGCCCACTGCCCTGCCTCCTGTCTGTGACGTCATCCATAGGAAACGATGTCATGAAAACGCGGCGACCGCCTCGGCGGGGGCGGATATGAAACAACACGGGTACCGAGACTCCCGCGATGAGGGAGTGGCGGCACCCGCGTTGTGGATGGCCTTGCTCAGGTGAGGATCAGGCGCTGACGGCGACGCGTTCCTTCTCGTCGGGCTCGCCGCTCTCGTCCCAGGCACCGGGTGCCGGCGCTCCGTGGGCATCGGGTTCAAGCGAAAGCTCGTCGAAGGGGCTGGAGCCGTTCAGTGCTGCTCGAGCCTGGTCGAGGTCGATCTCATGCGTCCACTTGCCGATGAGCAGGGTGGCCACGGCGTTGCCGGTGAAGTTCGTCAGGGCGCGGCACTCGGACATGAACTTGTCGATGCCGACGATGACGCCCATGCCGTCGAGGAGCTCGGGGCGGTGTGACTGCAGGCCGGCGGCCAGGGTCGCCAGGCCCGCACCGGAGACTCCGGCAGCACCCTTCGACGCGATGATCATGAACACCAGCAGTGAGATCTGCTCGGGCAGGCTCATCGGCATGCCCATCGCCGTGGAGACGAACAGGGACGCCATGGTCAGATAGATCGCGGTGCCGTCGAGGTTGAACGAATAGCCGGTGGGCACGGTGATGCCGACGACCGGCTTCGAGACCCCGGCGTGCTCCATCTTCGCGATCAGACGCGGCAGTGCCGACTCCGAGGATGAGGTGGAGAAGATGAGCAGGAACTCACGGGCCAGGTATTTGAGCAGCAGGAAGATGTTGAGCCCGGTGACGACCTTGAGCATGGTGCCGAGGACGACGCTGATGAACAGCGCACAGGTGAGGTAGAAGGCACCCATGAGGATGGCCATCGACCCGATCGCAGCCCACCCGGTCTTGCCGACGACGGCAGCGATGGCACCGAAGGCACCGACAGGGGCGGCCCACATGATCATCATCATGAGCTTGAAGACCACGGCCTGGATGTGGCGGATGCCGGTGAGGACGGGCTGACCGGCCTTGCCCATCGACTGCAGGGCGAAACCGACGAGGAGCGCGAGAACCAAGGTCGGCAGGACCGGGATGTCGCCCGGGATGAGGCTCATCAGGAAGCCGACCATGCCGCCGTCATCGTCACCGCCGCCGGCCGCTTCATAGGGCTTGAGATGCAGGCCCTCGCCGGGGTGGATGAGGTTGCCGACGAGGAGTCCGATGATCAGGGCGAATGTCGCCATGATGAGGAAGTAGATCAGCGCGATTCCGCCGACCTTGCCGACGGTGGCCGCCTTTGCCACCGAGCCGACGCCGAGGACGATCGTGCAGAAGATGATCGGTGCGATGATCATCTTGATCAGTGCCACGAAGGCGGTGCCCAAGGGTTCGAGGGCGATGCCGGCATCAGGGGCGATGAGCCCGATGGCCGCGCCGACGAAGACGGCGATGATGACCATGATGTAGAGCCAGTGGGTGCGGTCCTTCTTGCGGGGTGCCGGCGTTCCGCCGATATCCCCGGTTCCAATGTCTTTTGGCAACGCTGCCATGTCTCCTCCTTGAGAGAGTGTGCTCGCGACGTCTGGTCGCGAAGAATTTCTCAATGAGCATTCCAGAGACTGTGACGGCTGTCTCGGTTGCGTTCATAGTGTTCATGGACACAGTCGGCAGGTCGGCTAGTCTGGGGTTTGTCGGTCACGATCAGGTGGCCGCGAGCCATGACGATATGAAGGGACAGCTCATGAAACTCGATACAGCACTTCTGCGCGCCATCCCGGGTGCGTTCATTCTGAACTCCGGCATCGGCAAGCTCGGCATGGACGAAACCACGGCGGGTGGCCTGCAGCAGATGGCCGCCAACGGTGTCCCCATGGTCGAGAACATGACCCCCGCCCAGTTCGGGAAGTTCCTGTCCTACGGTGAGATCGCCGTCGGTGCCGCACTGCTGCTGCCCTTCGTTCCCACCCGCATCGCCGGAGCCGCGCTGACCACGTTCTCCGCCGGTCTCGTCGCGAACTACTTCTCCATTGACTCCATGACCAAGGACGACGGCATCCGCCCTTCCGAGGACGGTACCGCCGTGGCCAAGGACACCTGGCTGGCTGCCATCGGTGTCTCACTGATGCTTGCCAGCGGATCGAAGAAGAAAAAGAAGAAGTCCAAGAAGTAATCGTCGACGATCTCGTCATCGACGAAGGGACAGTTGGATAGTGATGGCTCCCGGGACGCGGCTCCGTCCCCGGCACCGGCGGCGCAGCGGCACCTTGGCCCGGCGGCTCTTCCTCATGCAGCTGGCGCTCATCGTCATCGTCTGCACCGCCCTGTCCATCACCAGCTACGTCACGACGTTGGCCTCGGCCCGGCAGGCAACCTCGGAGCGGGTGCTCTCCATCGCCGAGACCCTGGCCCATGACCCCTTCGTCATCTCATCGGTGGAAGGCTCGGACGCCTCGGCGAAGCTGCAGCCCTATGCGCTGACCGTCATCGACACCGCCGAGGTCGACTTCGTGACGATCATGGACCGCGACCGCACCCGGTACACGCACCCGGATGCTCAGCAGCTGGGCAAGGACTATATCGGCAGCATCGACAAGGCCCTGGCCGGTGAGAGCCAGGTCGAGGAATACGAGGGGACGCTGGGGGAGTCGGTGCGGGCCATCGTGCCGATCACCGACTCATCCGGCGAGGTCACAGCCATGGTCGCGGTCGGGGTGACGCTGAAGACCCTGTCGGTGGCACGGGCTGCCGCACTCCCGCAGATCATCATCGTCGGCCTCGCCGCAATCGCGTTGGGCGGGCTCGGGTCCTGGGTGCTCAGCCGCTACCTGCGCCGAGTCACCCTCGGCTACGGTCCCGAGCAGCTCAAGTCCCTGTTCGCGTTCTACGATTCCGCCTTGCATTCGCTGCGCGAAGGCCTCGTCCTCGTGAACGGTGATGGGCAGCTGGTGCTCTACAACGATGAGGCCGCTGAGCTGCTGGGTCTGCCCGAGCCCGATGACCGTGATCCCATTCCCCTCGCCGAGGTGGCCCTGCCCACGTCCGTGTCATCCCTGTTCTCATCCGGTCGGGATGCCGTCGATGAGATCCATCTGACCCGTGACCGTGTCCTCGTGGTCAACCAGAAGCAGGCGAGCCAACCGGACAACGGTGCCCTCAGCGGAGGTGGTTCTGGGAGTGGTGGTTCCCGGGGTGGTGCTGGTTCCGGCGGCACCGTGGCGACTCTGCGTGATCGCACCGATATTCAGGAGCTCACCGGTGAGCTCGAGACGATGACGACGCTGACCGAGGCCCTGCGGGCTCAGACCCATGAGCATGCCAACCGACTGCACACGGTGGCGACGCTCATCGAGCTGGGACGCTCGCGGGAAGCCCTGGACTTCGCCGTCCGCGATCAGCAGGAGTCGCAACGACTGACCGATTCGTTCGTCGATTCCCTCGACGAACCCTTCATCACGGCTCTTATGATCGGCAAAGCCGCGCAGGCCAATGAACGCGGGATCGAGCTCACAGTCACGGCCACGGGTGAGCTGCCGGCGGGCAGCCTCGATGCCCGTGACCTCGTCACTGTGGCCGGCAACCTCCTCGACAACGCCTTCGATGCCGCGGCCGAATCCGAAGAGCGGCACGTATGGGCCGACTTCGTTGCCGCCGACGCAGAGCTCATCATCACGATCGCAGACTCCGGCCCGGGCATCGAAGAGCCTGAGATCGATGCGATCTTCCACCTCGGCGCCTCAGGCAAGGCAGCACCGCCGCATTCGGGTGGACGCGGATTCGGGCTGGTCCTCGTGCGCCAGGCCGTGACTAGACTCGGTGGGGAACTCGACGTCGAATCGGATGGCGGCGCGATCTTCACGGTGACGTTGCCACTGACTGAGGACAACCTCGGCGAGGGTGGCGATTTCACTGCAGAAGACGACTCCGGACATGGAAGGGAGGGTGAGGATGACCGGCAATGATGCCGAGCTGCGGGTGCTCATCGTCGAAGACGATCCGATGACCGCCGAGGCTCACGGGGACTATGTCCGCAAGGTCCCCGGCTTCACCGTCGCGGCCATCTGCCTCAGCGGACACGAGGCGCTCGCCCGCTACGATGGCCTGGCGGCCGAGGGTGCCCCGGTCGACATCGTGCTGCTCGACATGAATCTCACGGACTCCCACGGTCTCGACGTGGCCAAGCGCATGAACACGCGCGGTCACGGGGCTGACATCATCGCGATCACCGCAGTGCGCCACCTGCAGATCATCAGGTCCGCAATCTCCACCGGGATCACGCAGTACCTCATCAAACCCTTCACCTTCGCCGCCTTCCGCGAGAAGCTGGAGAATCAGCGGGCGTTCCGGCTCAACCTCGGCGATGGAGGTTCGGGCTCGTTGGCGACTCAGGCGTCGGTCGACAATGCCCTGAGTGCGCTGCGTTCCGTTTCGCCGGACCGACTGCCGAAGGGGCTCATCGAGGAAACCCTGGCTGCGATCTCTGGCGTCGTGCGGGATGCTGACTCTGCTGTGTCGGCCACCGAGGTCGCGACGGCATTGGATCTCTCACGCGTGACGGTGCGCCGGTATCTGGAGCATCTGGTGAAGACCAAACAGGCTGTCAAGCAGCCGCGGCATGGGACTCCAGGGCGCCCGGAGTATGAGTACCGGTGGGTGTGAGGTTGAGGCCCCTCTGAGTGCGCCGAAGCAGTTGTTCACGACGCCTCGATCTGCCGAGACTGTCAAAACCGTACCGAAACTGGTACGCTTTTGACATAAGGGGGGAGGCGGAGTCATGGGCTACCGACACGATCTGTGGGAGATCGCAGCAGAACAGCACGGTGTCGTCACGATCACCGAGGCTGAGGACGCGGGGGTGCCCGCCGTCGAGGTGCGCAAACTTGCCCACCGCGGCGCACTGCAGGCGTATGGCAATGGCGTGTACATCCACCGTAGTGTGCCCACCACAGACCTGACCGAGCCGGCGGCGGCGACGGCGCTGGCCGGTGACGGGGCATTCCTTGAGCGGGAGACTGTGCTCGATCTGCTTGGCCTGGGACAGTTCAATCCGCACCGCATCCGGGTGGCGACCCGTCGCCGAGTGCGCAGGACCCTTCCCGAGTGGGTTGACCTCGAGACGCGGATGGATGTCCCCGACGAGGACCTGACACATTACGAAGGCATCCCCACGACCACTGTTCGTCGCGCTCTCGTCGACGTGCATGACAGGATGCCATCGGAGCGGTGGAAAACGCTGGTCGAACAGGCACGTCAGCGCGAGTTGATCGACAACCACGACGTCGCGAATCTGACAGGTCAACGGGGCGCTGCATGAACACCGCGGCACCGCCTCTGAACTTGGCGCAGTTGAACACCCGGGTGGAAGAGGCTGCTCGAGGCCTTAGGGTGCCTGCGATTCGCGTGCGTAGAATGCTCTGCACGCTCATCGTGTCCCAAATGCTGCCTGACGCCGTCGCCATCAAGGGTGGCATGGGCGTAAAGCTGCGCATGGGGGAGAGTGGGACACGAGCCACAGCCGATCTTGACGTCTCCACGCTACGGCGGGGTGAAGAGCTTGAAGAGACACTCCGGGCAAGTCTGAACTCGGGCTGGGGCACGGTGCCCGCGACCAAGGGTGCACGCAAAAAAGATCCTGACGCGCCGGATCGCGTGGCGTTTACTGCGGACTTGAAGCCTCGGTTGCTGCACGACCCCGGGCTTGCTCAGCCCCAGTACGTGATGCACCCCTACCGGGTCACATTGTCATTTCTTGGTAGGGAATGGGGCGGTCTCGATCTGGAGGTGTCTGATCCTGAGATCGAGCCGCATGCTCATACTCGTCGCCAGATCGACGGCGAGCTCATTGAGCTGAGTAGTCGATTTGGCTTCGGAGCGCTACAGCCAGTCGAGCTGATCGACCTGGAGTACCAGATTGCGCAGAAGATCCACGCGTTGACGGATCCCGACTACTCCCGCGCCCATGACCTGGTGGATCTGCAGCTGCTTTGGGCCGCTGAGCCTGAGCTGGACTCCGTGCGAGAATTCTGTGTGCGCACATTTAACTTCCGTCGCGCGCAGGAGTGGCCCCCGCTGCCGTTGCGACCTATGGACGATTGGGAGCCCGCATATAAACTCTCCCGCGAAGAGACTGAGATCGATGGAGACACACTGGTGCTGGCAGATATCGATTCGGCGCGAGAGTGGCTTAAGCAGATGATCACGTCCATCGATGCAGCCGCAGTAACGTGAAGGCCCGATTATGGGCGGTGATTGCCTGCTCGCCTTCCGGCCTTGCTGCCTCGGCATCTGCCGTCACGTGTACTCAGCGCATTGCGCTCGGTGTCCTCGGAACGGCTGCCGAAGGGCCTGATCGAGGAGACGCTGGCCGTGATCTCTGGTGTCGTGCGGGATGCTGACTCTGCTGTGTCGGCCACCGAGGTCGCGACGGCATTGGATCTCTCACGCGTGACGGTGCGCCGGTATCTGGAGCATCTGGTGAAGACCAAACAGGCTGTCAAGCAGCCGCGGCATGGGACTCCAGGGCGCCCGGAGTATGAGTATCGGTGGGTTTGAGGTTGAGGCCCCTCTGCTCGTGACCGGCTGAAGCTTCCTTCGGCTATCACAAGGACTACCGTCCAGATCGGTGGACCGAGCTATCGCCGATCAAGCTGGTGCAGTCAGTGATGATGTCGGAAAGCTTGCGTGTGTTCGCCGCGAGCTCGGAGCCCTTCGGGCTGTGCGGGGTGGCCAGCAGAAGGGACCGGGAGAAGGCCGGATCGTCGATGGGCAACAGCGCCACTCCCGGGCGGGGGCCCATCGAAGCCAGCAGCGGGACGAGACCGACAACCATCTCCGCGGCGATCATGCCCAGCATCACCGAGTAGTCGTCGGTGCGGAACTTGACCTCGAGCTGATGACCGGCCGCCTTGAATGCATCGACGACGACCGTGTCGATGGGATCGTCCCGGGTCGCGCCGAGCAGCCAGTTCTCGTCCTGCAGCCCGACCAGGGTCTCCATGTCGATCGACTCCCGGCGCGCCAGAGGGTGGGAGGTCGGCAGCGCCAGCTGCATCGGTTCACGGAACACCTCTGTCGTGGTCACTGTCGGCGTGAAGGGCAGATCGTAGCCGGGCACCGAATAGAGCAGCACAGCGTCGTACTCGTGCTGGTTGACATGCGCGACGAGCTGGTAGATCTCCTCGAGCGTGCTGTCGATGTGCAGACCGGCGAGCTTCGACTTCTTGACGATCGAAGGAAGCAGCGCCGAGGCGGCTGTGGGGAAGGTGCCGAACTTCATCCGCGTCAGACCGCTCTGCGCATGCGCCTGCACATCGTGCAGGGCGCGCTGGGAGAGTGTAAGGATCCGCTGCGCCCGATCGAGCATGATCTCACCGGCCGCTGTCAGTGACGAACCACGCGTCGAACGCTTGACGAGGGGGGTGCCGCAGAGGCGATCGAGATTGCGCAGATGGTAGTCGACCGAAGGCTGGCTCCAGGCCAGCTGTTTGGCAGCTCGCGCCACCGAACCCGTCTGGGCCACTGCGGTCAGGGCCTGCATCTGACGAAGATCGAGCATGCCCCGATCCTACGCGGTTCGAGCCCTTCGTTCCATACAGCCTATGGAGCGAACCAGGGATCTGGGGGATTCCTCCCACGGATCTGATGCGCAACGATAGCCCTATGTTGGAATCGCTCACGGACACTTCAGCCCCGCAGAATCGCCTCAGACGTTATCGCCTCGACCAGGACCGGTCCCCCTATTCCGACGCTCTGAGAGCTCTGGCCTCCCGCGATTCGATCAAACTCATGGTCCCGGGCCACGGCGGCACTGACGCCGGCATCAGCGACTTCCTGACCGACTTCATCGGAGAGAGGGCCGTCAGCCTCGACGTGCCCATGCTGCTTGAGGGCATCGACCTCGAGGACGACTCTCCGTTCGCCGACTCACTGGCCCTGGCCGCCGACGCCTGGGGAGCCCGCCGCACCTGGTTCCTCACCAACGGCGCCTCCCAGGCCAACCGCACCGTCGCGCTCGCCGTCGCCGGTCTCGGCGAGAACGTCATCGCCCAGCGCAGCGCCCACTCGAGCTTCAGCGACGGTGTGGTGCTCGCCGGCCTCCATCCCAGCTACGTCCTGCCCTCGGTCGACGCTGTAAACGGGATCGCTCACGGCGTGTCCGTCGCTGCCCTCGACGCGGCCCTCAGCCTGGCTGAGGACGAGGGCCGCCCCGCCTCGGCGGTCTACATCGTCTCGCCGAGCTACTTCGGCTCCGTTGCCGATGTCCGCGGTCTGTCCGAGGTCGCCCACGCTCACGAGGCGCCGCTCATCGTCGACGGCGCCTGGGGCCCGCACTTCGGATTCCACCCGAGCCTGCCCGAATCCCCGGCCCGCCTCGGCGCCGACCTCGTCGTCTCGAGCACCCACAAGCTCGCCGGGTCGCTCACCCAGTCGGCGATGCTCCACCTCGGCGAGGGCCCGTTCGCCGAGGCGCTCGAGCCCCTCATCGACCGGGCGATGACGATGACGGCCTCGACCTCCTCCTCGGCACTGCTCATGGGCTCGCTCGACATCGCCCGACGCGCCCTGGCCACCGGTGAGGACAGGATCGGCCGCTCGATCGACACGGCGCTGCGCTTCCGTGAGCTGCTGGAGACCGATGAGCGCTTCGCCGATGTCAGCGAGGGCTTCGATGCCTTCCCCGATATCGCCGATACCGACCTCCTGCGGGTGCCCATCGACCTCTCGGCCACCGGAATCAGCGCCCACTGGGTCCGCGACCGGCTCATCACCGAACACGACCTGTACTTCGAGATGTCGACCGATACGACACTCGTGGCCGTCATCGGCGCCGGCAAGACTCCGGATGTCGACCGCGTCTTCGCCACCCTCATCGCGGTCATCGACTCGCCCGAGGGCCGGGCCGAGGCGGCGAGCGGAGGCGCGCGGACGGACTTTCCGGAGCTGCCCGCCCCCGGACGGATGCGTGTGCGCCCGCGTGAGGGATACTTCGCGGCCACCGAGATCGTGCCTGCCGCCGAGGTCGTGGGCCGGATCTCCGCGGACTCCCTGGCCGCCTACCCTCCGGGTGTTCCGAACGTCATGCCCGGTGAGGAGATCACCGACGAGGCCCGCGACTTCCTCGCCGCGATCGCAGCCTCACCCTCGGGCTTCGTCCGCGGAGCCGTGACTCCAAGCGTCGACAGCTTCCGAGTCCTCAGGGACTGAATACCGACCGGTCCACCCCCTAAGACAACGACGTCTGGAGAACCCGTGCCCACACCCACACTGCGCCAACAGCTCTTTCGAGTGAAGCCCGTGCCCGTCTACAGTGAAACGCCGGACAGCGGCCTGAAGAGGAGTATCGGCCTGTTCCCGCTGACGATGATCGGAGTCGGTGGCACCATCGGCACGGGCATCTTCTTCATCCTCTCCGAAGCCGTTCCGATCGCCGGGCCGGCTGTGATCGTCTCCTTCATCATCGCCGGCGTCGTCGCCGGACTCTCTGCCCTGTGCTATGCCGAGCTCGCCGGCAGCGTGCCGGTCTCCGGATCCTCGTACTCCTACGCCTACAGCACTCTGGGTGAGCTGCCGGCCATGGGCGTCGCGGCCTGCCTCCTGCTCGAATACGGAGTGTCGACGGCGGCCGTGGCCGTGGGCTGGTCGCAGTACGTCAACCAATTGCTGCTCAACCTCTTCGGCACCCAGCTGCCGGAGGCGCTGTCCTATGCCCCCGAGGAGGGCGGCATCGTCAATCTGCCGGCCGTCATCCTCATCATGCTCTGCGCCCTGCTGCTCATTCGCGGCGCGGCCCAATCTGCGATCACCAACACCGTCATGGTCGTCATCAAGATCGCCGTGCTCGGCTTCTTCGTAGCCGTCGGCTTCACCGGCTGGAACGCCGATCACTTCGCAGACTTCGCGCCGTTCGGCTTCGCTGGTGTGATGACCGGTGCCGGCATCATCTTCTTCTCCTTCGTCGGCCTCGACGCCGTGGCCACCGCCGGGGACGAGGCGAAGAACCCGCGTCGCAACCTGCCCATCGCCCTCATCTCTGCTCTCGTCATCGTCGCCTCGGTCTACGTCCTAGTCGCTCTCGCCGGACTCGGTGCGCAGAAGGCCGAAGATTTCGACGGGCAGTCCGCTGGCCTGTCAGCGATCCTTGAGGAGATCGTCGGTGCCCAATGGCCCGGTACCGTGGTCGCCATCGGTGCGGTCATCTCGATCTTCAGCGTCACGCTCGTCGTCCTCTACGGACAGACCCGCATCCTCTTTGCCATGTCCAAGGACGGTATGGCCCCGAAAGTCTTCCAGCAGGTCAATCCGCGCACGATGACTCCGGTGCGCAACACCCTGATCGTTTCCGCCGTTGTGGCGGTCCTCGCCGGCGTCCTGCCAATCAACTTCCTCGCCGAGATGACCTCGATCGGCACTCTTGCCGCCTTCCTCGTGGTGTCCATCGCCGTGATCGTCCTCCGCCGCCGGGAACCGAACCTCGAGCGCAGTTTCAGGGTCCCGTTCTATCCGGTCATTCCCGTCCTGTCGATCATCGGCTGTCTGTGGATCATCAAAGATCTGCGCCCGGTGACGATCTTCGTCTTCATCATCTGGACCGCTCTCGTGCTCGTCTGGTATTTCTTCACCGGACGGAAGAATTCGGTCCTTGCCCGGGAGCTCGCCGCCGCCGAGGTGGGGGAGGCGATCCGATGAGCATCGTCGTCGGCGTCGTCCCCGGCCGCGATCCCCGACCGCCCGTCCGGCTCGGGGCGCTCATGGCCCGCTCCTACGGACGCAGGCTCGTCCTCGTGTCGATCATCTCCAGACCGTGGGGCTCCGGCGGCAGCGGAGTGGATGCCGAGTATCGCCGCTATCGAGAGAGCGAGACCGCCCGTTGTCTCGAAGCGGCGGCGACCATGGTCCCCGACGGGATCGCTGTCGAGCAGCTCAGCCGCGAGGCCCATTCCCCGCGCAGCGGGCTCCGGAGGGTCTGCCGCGAGATCGGCGCCCATCGTCTCGTCCTCGGCTCCTCCGAGGATGCGCCTGTCGGCCGTATCCGTCTCGGTGGAGTCTCGACCGGCCTGCTCCACAGCGCCACGCTGCCGGTGGCGCTGGCACCACGAGGCTTCGACGCCGCCGATTCGGAGCGGATCACTCGAATCAGCGCCGCCTTCAACGGCACTGGCACCTCTGCTCGACTTGTCCTCGGAGCCGCGACGGTTGCCTCCGCGGCGGGAACCCAGCTGCGCATCGTCGCTTTCACGCCCCGACAGGGCAGGGCGACGACGGGCCTCGAAGCGGGTCTGGGAGCAGACATCGAGGATGAGATCGTCGAACAGTGGGAAGCCGAGATCCAGCAGCGGACACAGAAACTCATCACCGAGATTTCGGAGCGGGAGCCCACGCCTACCCGTACCGAAGCGGTCATCGGTTCCGGCGAGACCTGGGACGAAGCGGTGGCGGACGTGGCGTGGGTTCCCGGGGAGGTCCTCATGATCGGATCTCGCACACTCGGTGCGCTGACGCGCCTGTCGCTCGGCTCACGTGCGGCGAAGATCCTCAAGAATGCCCCGGTGCCGGTTGTGCTCGTCCCACACCGCGCCGGTGAGACCTACGCCGCCGCTGCCGATTCCGCACGGTGAAGCGGATCCGCCGATGACAGGAGAAAACACAACTATGCACACTATGAAGGCCCCTTCGAACCAGGTGGATGAAGCTGCCGCCGCATGCGGGACCGGGCCCACTGCAGCTCGGCCGGCACCGGATGGCACCCGCCTGGGCGAGCTGTGGTCGGTGCTGCCGCAGAACTCCGGGGTCGATGCCGAGGGAGTACTCGAGATCGGTGGCGTGCCGGTCACAGAACTCGCCGAACGGTACGGGACGCCCCTCTACGTCTATGACGAAGCAGGACTGCGCCGACGGATCCGCGCCTTCGTCGGCGGTCTTGCGGCCCGGTGGCCGAACTCCCAGGTCCTCTTCGCGTCGAAGTCTTTCCCCGCCGTGGGGATGTACCGGTTGGCCTACGAGGAGGGAGCGAACATCGACGTCGCAGGCGGGGGAGAGCTGCGGATGGCGCTTGCCGCCGGAGTCGCTCCGGAAAGAATCCACTTCCACGGCAATGCGAAGACCGATGCCGAACTGACGATGGCCCTGCAAGCGGGCATCGACACGATCATCGTCGACAACGAGGACGAACTCGACCGGCTCGACCGGCTCCTCACGACCCCGCAGAAGCTCCTTCTGCGCGTCATCCCCGGCGTTGATGCGAAGACCCACGCCTCCCAAGCGACCGGCGGACTCGATTCGAAGTTCGGCCTGCCCATGGACCAGGCGCTCGCCGCCATCGAGCGCATGCGCTCTCATCCGCTCATGGACTTCGAGGGAGTGCATCTGCACATCGGCTCGCAGATACTCGACACCACGCAGTTCGCCGAGGCCGTCGAGAAGATCTCCACTGCCGGGACGTTCCCCACCTACGATGTCGGTGGTGGACTCGGCGTCAGGTACACCTACGAAGACGAGGACCCCGGTATCGATGAGTACCTCGACGCCATCGTCACCGCTGCTCGTCAGCACCTGCCGCCTGCGGCCCGGCTGCTCATCGAGCCCGGTCGCTCGATCGTCGCTCGCGCCGGTGTCACCGTCTACGAGGTCATTACCGTCAAGCGCACCGGTAGGACCTTCGTCGCCGTCGACGGGGGACTCGCCGACCAGCTCGACGTTGCGCTGACCGGTCAGCGTTTCGAAGCGATCCTCGCCAATCGAGCCACCGATGCCTGGACCGAGACCGTCCAGATCGTCGGCCGACAGTGCGAATCCGGTGACCTCCTCGTCGATCAGGCACCGCTGCCAGCTGCCGAAGTCGGCGATGTCCTCGTTCTGGCCACGACCGGTGCCTACGGGTACACGATGGCGAACAACTACAACGGCGCGCTCAGACCGGCTGTCGTCTTCGTCTCCGAGGGCCATTCCCGCTTGGTCGTGCGGCGCGAGAGCTATGAAGATCTGCTCGCCCTGCACGAACCGATACCCGAGACCAGGACAGCTGCGAACCCGACAGCTGCGAACACGGCAGCATCGCTGCCGAAGGAGGACAATCCCCATGCTTGATCTGCTGCTCACCGACGCCCGCGTGCGCACCTTCGACCCGAATCGGCCCTGGGCCGAAGCCGTCGGAATCACCGGCGGACGTATCGCCTACGTCGGGGCTGCCGCGGACGCTCCCGCAGCGAAGGAGACCCGCCGCCTCGGCGGGAACCTCCTCACCCCCGGCATCATCGACAGCCACAACCACCTGCTGCTCGGCTTCGACTCCGATGCCGTCAGCCTCGAAGGGGCGGAGACCCTGGCCGAGGTGCGTTCGCGCATCAGCCGCCTCGCCGCCGAACGCCCCGACCTCGATTGGGTGTGTGCGGAGAACGCCGTCTACTCGATCGTCGACGACCGCCGCCCCAACGCCGATGACTTGGCCGGACTGGCCGACCGTCCCATCTTCGTCACCACCTACGACCAGCACTCCGTGTGGCTCAACGACGCGGCCCTGACCATCCTCGGCATCCACGATGGTGCGGACATCGCCTGGGGACGGGCCGAACGCGACTCCTCGGGACGGGCCACGGGCTGGGTCACCGACTTCTACACCTCGGCGATGACGAGCGCAGGTCTGGCCGCTCTTCAGCGTGATATCCCGATGTACTCGCCTGAGCGCCGCTACAAGAAGATCCTCGGCAGTCTCGATATGGCCACCCGCTCGGGCATCACCACCGTCGTCGAACCGCAGGTGCCCGTGGCCGAGATCGGCCTGTTCGACCGTGCCCTGCGCGAAGACCGGCTGTCCTCCCGCGTCATCGCCGCCCTGTTCCACCCTGTCGACTCCGCACCTGAGTTCCGGCAGGAGCTGCGCACGGCCGTCGATGACGCCCCGCGCAGCGACCGGCTGCAGTTCGGGCCGATCAAACTCTATGCCGATGACGTCATCGAACCGCATACGGCCTGGATGCTCGCCGACTACGCCAACCGTCCCGGCCACCGCGGACACCCCTCCGCCCCGATCGGAGAACTGACGAAGATCGTCACTGAAC
The DNA here is from genome assembly GCF_014897515.1 of Brevibacterium sp. FME17. Taxonomy (NCBI): domain Bacteria; kingdom Bacillati; phylum Actinomycetota; class Actinomycetes; order Micrococcales; family Brevibacteriaceae; genus Brevibacterium; species Brevibacterium sp. FME17. Next base: position 17,174 of record NZ_JABUYD010000032.1, on the reverse strand, counting down.
TCGACCGGCTCGGCTTCCAGACCCACACCCACGCCACTGGCGACGGGGGAGTCCGGCTGGCCTTGGATGCCATCGACGCGGCACAGGCGACCAACGGCACTCGTGACCGCCGGCACGGGATCGTCCACGTCGAATGCCTCGACCCGGCCGATCTGCCGCGGTTCGCCGATCTCGGCATCGCGGCCGCAATGCAGCCTCGCCACGCCTCCCCGGACCTCATCGAGGGTACGTGGATGGACAACGTGGGCCAGCAGCGCTGGGACCGCGCCTGGCGCGTGAAATCACTCATGGACAGCGGGGCGCATGTGGCCCTGTCCAGCGACTGGCAGGTGGGGGAGATGGACCCGTTGGTCGGCATCTACTCCGCCCTGACCCGCGCCGGCCTCGATGGATCCAGTTCGTGGACGCCCGATGAGATCATCACCCTCGACCAGGCGCTCTTCGGCTACACGCGAGAGGGCGCATGGGCCTGGCATGCCGAGGATCGCCTCGGCGTCATCCGACCTGGCGCCGTCGCCGACCTTGTCGCCTGGTCGGCCGATCTCTACCGGCTCGACCCGTCGGCGCTGCTCGAACAGCGCGCCGATCTCACCATCGTCGGCGGACAGATCGTCCACGACACGGGCGCCACCGGTGGCGAGCAGGGCGAACAGGGTCTCAACCGTGTCGACATCGCGGCGAAGACCCTCAACCCCGATCGCAGCTGTGCGGGTCACGGGCATCAATAGTGTTATTTTGTGTTGAACGACGATTCAGTTAGGAGATCGATGACGATCAAGAAAATATGCCGGCGCAACGTCGAGGCTGCGGAGGAAGCCCTTCTCGGGCTCAGCCACCGGATCCACGCCGATCCGGAGCTGGGGTTCGAGGAGTACCGGGCCTGCCGGCTGCTGAGCACCGAACTCGAACAGCGGGGATTCACCCTCGAACGCGGACTGGCTCAGATGCCCACGGCCTTCCGGGCCACTATCGGTGAGGGTCCGCTGGTCGTCGGCGTCTGCGTCGAATACGACGCCCTGCCGGGAATCGGCCATGCCTGCGGACACAACGTCATCGCAGCCGCCGGGATGACCGCGGCCTTCGGGCTGGCCCCGCTGGTCGATAAGCTGGGCATCAAGCTCGTCGTCTTCGGCACACCGGCCGAAGAGAACGGCGGGGGCAAGGTCGTCCTCCTCGAGGCCGGAGAGTTCGACGGGCTCGATCTGGCGATGATGGTCCATCCCTCGAACCGGGAGCAGTCCCGCTCGCACTGCCTGGCGATCGGCGATCTGCGGGTGCGCTTCATAGGCAAGAACGCCCATGCCTCGGCGGCCCCCTATGAGGGCATCAACGCCGGAGACGCGGTGACCGTGGCCCAGGTGGCCGTCGGTCTGCTGCGTCAGCAGCTGCATCCCGGCGACCAGGTCCACAGCATCGTCTCCCACGGCGGCGAGGCGGCCAACGTCATCCCCGCCGACACCGAACTGGTTTTCAACTTCCGGTCCCCGAAGCTCGAGACCCTCGACCGCCTCGAACAGCGCATCCGCGCCTGCGTCGCGGGAGCGGCGACGGCGACCGGCTGTACCTTCGAGGCGAGCAGCGAAGCTCCGGCCTATTCGGAATTCAACAACAACGACATCCTCTCCGACCTCTACCGGGCCAACGCCGAGGCGCTGGGCCGGACCTTCGACCACGAGGACGACATCTCACCGGTCGGCTCGACGGATATGGCCAACGTCTCGCGCATCGTTCCTGCGATCCACCCGATGCTCGACATCGACTGCGGAACAGCGGTCAACCACCAGCCCGAGTTCGCCCAGCACTGCATCAGCGAAGCCGCAGATCGTGCAGCGATCGAGGGCGGTCTGTCGATGGCTTGGACGATCATCGATGTCGCCACCGACGAGGCGACGCAGCGCAGCTTGAGAACGGACCGCGAGCATCTGCTCGCGGACTGACACGAACAAAGGAGTTCACCCCATGAAATATTGGCTCATCGGCTCGATCCCGTTCATCGGGGTCTTCCTCCTCACCTGGCTGCCGGCCATCAACGGCCCGCACGTGTGGTTCGGCATGCCGGCGATCTTCGTCTGGCTGACATTCTTCAGCACGATCCCGGTCACGGCAGTCCTCATCTACTTCGAGAAGACCCGCCGCGACCTCGGGGGTGACGACGAATGAGCACAACAGTCGTCGTCGGTCTCCTCGGCATGATCATCATCGCGGCCTTCGGTTTCATGGGGCGGCGCCGTCCGGTGAAGAACATCGAGGAATGGACCGTCGGCGGACGCAACTACGGCGTCCTCACCGCTTGGGTCCTCCAAGCGGGCGAAACCTTCACCACTTTCACCTTCCTCGGCACCGTCGGTCTCGTCGTCTCTATCGGCGCCTCGGCGTTCTACTCGATCCCCTATGTCCCCTTGGCCTATATCGCGATGTACTGGGTCGGTCCGAAGATCTGGCGCAAAGCGAAGGAGCTGGGCTACCTGACGCAGGCGGACTTCCTGCGCGGCAGCTACAACAGCCCCACCCTCGGCTGGCTGGCCGCTTTCTTCGGCATCCTCTTCCTCCTGCCCTATCTGCAGCTGCAGATCACTGGGCTGGGCATCGTCATCTCGGTCGCCACGGGCGGGGAAATCAACGAGAACTACGCGATCGTGATGGCCTTCGTCCTCGTCATCGGCTTCGTCCTGTGGTCGGGCATCCGCGGAGTCGCGCTCACGTCCTACCTCAAAGACCTGCTGATGATCGTCGTCGTCCTCGTCCTGACCTTCGTCGTGCCCTTCCACTTCCGTGGCGGCCTCGATTTCGGTGTGGAGGAGATTCTGGACTCCATGCCCGATCTGCTCTTCGTCCAGCACGGAGAGACTGGCGTCGCCTGGGTCATCTCGAGCATGGCCATCAGCATCATCGGTGTGATGTTCTACGCCCTGCCCCACACCTGGCCCGCTCTGATGTCCGGACGCAGTGAGAAGGTCGTGCGGCAGAACCTCATCTACCTGCCCATCTACAACATGCTCGCCTGTATCCCGATGCTGCTGGGCTACACCGCGATCCTCGCGTTCGGCCTCAGCCAGGATGGCGATCTGGCCATGCTGAAGATGGCAGCAGCCTCGCTGCCCGACTGGCTGACAGGCATCGTCCTCGTCGCCGCGGCATCGACGGCGATGGTTCCCGGAGCTGCGCTGCTCAACGCCATTGCGCCCTTGGCCGTGCAGAACGTGTTCATGATCAAGGGCGAGAAGAACAAGATCGCCTACAACCGGATCTTCGTCGTCGTCTTCGGCCTCGGTGCCCTCGTCCTCGCGCTGACGATGCCGAGCCTGCTGGGCATGATGCTCCTGCTGACCTACAGCGGTTCGACTCAGGTCGTCCCGGCGATCCTCGGAGCGGTGATTCCCCGGATCAAGCTGCACAAGGCGTCGGTCATCAGCGGTCTGTGCTCGGGGCTGTTCATCGTCCTGCTGTTCACCTTCTCACCGATCCACGGTCCGAACATCAACGAGGGAATCAGCGGTCTGGCCGTCAACATCGTCGTGCTGGCCGTCGTTGAGTTCGCCATTCGAGCGAACCGGCCGCGGCCCTCTGTGATGCCTGAACCAGCTGAAGAAGTTGTCTGAACTCGCTTCCTTCACCACACAGCATCGGGTATCTTCTCACGGATGAGAGTGGCGGGGTCATCGCGTAGCCGCCGACGTGTTTTCGGAGCGCCTGCTGTCAGCAGCGCGGACATGGCAGCGGGGAGCTCAGTCGTACCGATGTACGGTTGTCTCTCCTCTGCCGCGGCACGTTCTGCCCTCGGCATCTGTCACTGAACGAGCGTCTTGGAAAGAGCTGAGCCGGTCATGGCGATCCGCCAGACTTGCTGGATGTGTTCCTGATATTGAGTGCTCGCACGCCGAGCTTGAGATTTTCCTGCGAGAGATATGCTGCGGCCAGTTGAGTTGATCGACCTGGAGTACCAGATTGCGCAGAAGATCCACGCCTTGACAGACCCTGACTACTCCCGCGCCCATGACCTGGTGGATCTGCAGCTGCTGTGGGCTGCTGGTCCTGATCTGGTCTCCGTGCGCGAGTTCTGTGTGCGCACATTCGGCTTACGTCGCGCGCAGGAGTGGCCTCCGCTGCCGTTACGCCCGATGGACGGCTGGGCGCCTGCATATCAGCTTTCCCGCGAAGAGACAGAGGTCGATGGTGACTCGCTGGTGCTGGCAGATATAGATTCGGCGAGAGAATGGTTCAAGCAGATGATCAAGTCCGTCAATGCAGCTGCAACGACGTGAAAGCACGAATACCTTCGGTGATTGTCACCTGGCCTTGCGGCTTTGCTGTCTCGGCGCCCGCAATCAAGTCGCCTTCGTGTACATCTTCACGATCTCCCGCTTGAGGATCTTGCCGCTGGGTCCCTTCGGCAGCTCCTCTACGAACTCGATGATCCGCGGGATCTTGTAGGCGGCCAGATTCTCTCGGGCGAACCTCTCCACCTCTGCCGCGTCAAGGTGGGCGCCGGGGGACAGGGCGATGACTGCGGTGACCTGTTGACCGTACTTCTCATCGGGGGTCCCGACCACGCTGGCCTGAGCGACTCCGGGGATCTCGTAGAGGACCTCTTCGACTTCGCGTGGGTAGATGTTGTACCCGCCGTGGATGATGAGATCTTTAATCCGATCGACGATGAAGAGGTACCCATCGTCATCCAACTGGCCGAGATCTCCGGTGCGGAACCACCCCTCGGCATCGAGCACCTCGGCGGTGGCTTCCGGTTTCTTCCAATAGCCGAGCATGACTGCGGGGCCGCGCAAGACCACTTCGCCGACCTCACCGGCAGGAAGCGGTTCGCCTTCGAAGTCGATGACCTTCACCTCGAACCCAGGAGTGGGGAGGCCGACGCTTCCGACCTTCCTCGTCCCGAACAGCGGGTTGAACGTTCCCAGACCGGCCGTCTCCGTCAGCCCATAACCTTCGGCAACAGGGGCAGAGAAGCGCGCTTCGAGCTTGCGGATCACCTCTCCGGCGATCGCGGCTCCGCCCGAGCTCACGAGACGCAGATGCGGGGTGTCACCAGCGGCCGCATTCGTGAGCACCGACATCCACATGGTGGGTACACCCGAGATGATCGAGACCTCGTCCTCGGCAAGCGCATTGACAAAGGCCTGCGGATCCCACCTGGGGAAGAGAGTGAGGGGAGCGCCAGCACTCAGCGCAGGCAGAGCCATATCGGCAAGTCCGAAGACATGGAACAGCGGCAGGCCAGTTGCGGACCGGTCATCCGGGGAGGTCTGTGTCATCTCCTTGACGATGTCGGTGGTGGCGATGAAGTTGCCCAGCGACAGCATTGCACCTTTTGGTTTGCCGGTGGTGCCCGAGGTGTAGAGCAGCGCGGCCAAGTCATTCCACTCGAACTGTGCACGATCGAAGTCGGCAGCTCCGTCGTCTCCCAACTCCAGGATCGGCCCTTCATTGCCGACCAGCCGCAGTGTGGCGAAGTCGACGCCCTGCTCACCTGCAGCGAGTTTCCCCGCCTCGGCCATGGCCGGATGAGCCACGAGGTGGCGTGCGTCCGAGTCCTTGAGGATGTAGACGAGCTCTCTGGCCGTCGAGAGCGGATTGACGGCCACGACCGCCAGCCCGGCAGCATGCGCGCCGAGGAACTCAATGAGGAACTCCGGGCATGACGGAGCGATGAGCACCGTCCGATCGCCTGGGCGAAGTCCTGTCGAACGGTAGCGATCGCGAGCCGCGCCGATTTCGCCGAGGAAGCGCAGCTGAGTCAGCGAGACCCGCTCCGGGCCAGGGGGAGTGCGCACTGCAATGGAGTCGGGGATCGTCTGTGCCCAGGGGGTGAGCAGATCGATGATTGACGTGCGCAGGGTCGCGTCCATGAGACTCCTTTACTTGAAACTGAGTGCAGGTTCAACTATAGATGGATGTGGCCTGTCACACAATGAGGTGAGGTCACTTCGCAGAGAGGGAGACGATGGAGCTCAAAGGACGAAACGCAGTAGTCACCGGTGCAGCCGGAGGGATCGGTGCCGCAGTCGCGGTGGCCCTGCACGAGCGTGGGGCGCGAGTGCTGCTCGCCGACCTCGACGAATCCGTTGCCGATACCGCGGCCACGCTGGGCCAGCGCTATTGGGTGGGGGATGTGTCCTCTGCCGGCGGCGTGGCTGAGCTGGTGAGCACCGCCGAGCGTGAACTGGGTCAGTTTGATCTCTACTTCGCCAACGCCGGGATCACCGGTGTCACCGGCCTGGGCGGCGACGGTGACTGGGATCGGATCCTCGACGTCAACCTGCGCGCCCACATCCGGGCAGCCGAATTGCTTGTGCCCAAGTGGACGGCCCGTGGGGAAGGATATTTCGTCGCCACCGCCTCGGCGGCGGGATTGCTCACTCAGATCGGATCGGCCGGATACTCGGTGACCAAGCACGCAGCCCTTGCCTTCGCAGAATGGCTGTCCGTGACCTATGGCGACGAGGGGCTGCGCGTGTCCGTGCTCGCCCCCATGGGTGTGAACACGAAGATCCTGTGGGGCGAGGATCCAGGGGACGTCACCGGCACAGCCCTGACCGGACAGCGAGCAGTCGCCGAGGCGGGCAATGTCCTTGAGCCCGCCGAGGTGGCCACGACCGTGATGGCCGCCATCGAAGCCGAGAACTTCCTCATCCTGCCCCACCCCGAGGTCCTCGACATGTACCGCATGAAGGGATCGGACTACGATCGCTGGATCCGCGGCATGCGCCGCTACCAGGCGAAGCTGCGGGATGCGTGATCGCGTGATCCGATGGCGACGCGTGATCGTTTCACGTGGTGCGTGAGTAAGGGCAGAGCGAACGGAGCGGCAGGGATGACCCTGCCGCTCTGTAGTGAGGACTAGCTGTTGACCGCCTCGGCGATGGTGGAATTGTCCACTCGCAGATGCTCGCCGGGAACGGCAGTCGGGGACTGCCTGACCGACCTCGGATTGGTCTCCTTCAGGGCGATGGCGCACCCGACCGTGATGACCGCCATGGCGCACACGAACAGGGTGATGCCCAGCGTGGAGCCATCCATTTCGGAGATCAGCCACGTCATCACGATGGGTGTTGAGCCCGACACGATGATCGCGTTGAGCTGATAGGCCAGCGACACCGAGGAGAAGCGGATCTGCGGTGCGAACAGCTCACCGAAATACGAGGCGACCGGAGCATAGACGAGCGACTGGAAGACGGCGGCAACGCTGACTGCAATCGTGAACATGGCCATGTTCGCTGCGTTGATGAGCGCGAAGTAGGGAAATGCCCAGATCAGAATCCCGACTCCGCCGATGATGATGACCGGTCGGCGTCCGATCCTGTCGGCGAGCTTGCCGCCGAGCAGGGTCACCGGGATCGCGACGACGGTGGAGAGCATGGCTGCAATGAGCATGCTGTTGTAATCCATGCCGAGGTACGTCGTGCCGTAGGACAGGGCGCCGGCGATCGTGATGTAGAAGACGCAGTTCGTGGCCGACAGGGTGCCGGAGGCGAGCAGGATGGTCTTCCAATGCGACTTCACTGCCTGCCACAGCGGTGCACGCACGACGGCAGGTTTGTCCGCCGAGACTTCTTGTTTGAGCGCTTCGAACTCTGGGGAGTCTTCGATCTTGAGCTGGATGTACATGACAACCGGCACGAGGAGCGCTGTGGCCCAGAACGGGACCCGCCAGCCCCACGAGATGAAGGCTTCATGGCTGATGGACGTGGAGACGATGACGAAGACGAGATTGCCCAGCAAGGCTCCGCAGGGGACGCCGACCTGCATGAACGAGCCTGAGAATGCACGATGTTTGGGTCCGGCTGATTCGCTGAGCAGGAGCGCAAGGCCACCCCACTGTGCCCCACAGGCGATGCCCTGGAGGAACCGGCACGTCACCAGCAGGATCGGTGCGATGAGGCCGATGCTCCCGGTCGAGGGCAGACACCCGATGGCGAACGTGAAGATCGCCATTCCCAGCAGAGAGATGACGACCATGGGTTTGCGGCCGAGCTTGTCGCCGTAGTTTCCGGCGAGCAGACCGCCGAGCGGGCGGGCGATGAAACCTGTGGCAAAGGTTGAGAACGACAGGAGTACGCCGTTGATGCCTTCCGCATCGGGAAAGAACACGTGTGGGAAGACGAGGGCGGCGGCGGTGCCGTAGAGGAAGAAGTCGTACCACTCGATCGATGAGCCGATGAGGCCGGCCGCGCGGAGGCGTCCGTGCTTTCCGGCGTGGGTCTTGGGGCTGCTGCGATCCAGGCTGGTGGTGGAGTTCGGGGGCATACGGAGTCCTTTGTTCGGTGAAAACTGCTCCATGGGGTGCTGCGTGGCTGGGTCGAGCTGTCACTCGAAGTAATGGGGTGTCACTCGAAGTAGTGGGGTGTCACTCGAAGTAGTGGCGCGGATTCTTCACCAGCATCGTGTCGATGTCGTCCTCGCTGACACCGCGTTCCAGCAGGGTGGGAATGACCTCGTCCGAAATGTGACGGAAATGCCAGTTGGGCTGGATTTCCATCTTCTCCTCGTGCGAGAAGTAGTCGATGTAACAGGAGGCGTCGTGGGCCAGAGTGATCTTCTCGGCATAGCCGCGGCGGACGAGTTCGACGATCGTGTCGATGCGCTTCTGTGTCGGCAGATAGACGTCGAGACCGAAGCGGTCCATGCCCAGAAACGAACCGTTGTCGGCGATCTTCATCAGATAGTCGAGATCCGTCGAATCTCCTGAGTGCCCGATGACGACCTTGTTCAGATCCGCGCCTTCCTCTTTGAGCACCCGCTGCGCGACGAGCCCGGATTCAGTGTGCGGATTCGTGTGCACGGTGATCGGGGCGCCCGTCTGCGCACTCGCCTGACCGACCGCGCGCATGGTCCGTTCTACCCCGGTGGTCAGTCCCTGCTCCTCGATGGCGCATTTGAGGAATGCCGCCTTGACCCCGGTGTCTGCGATTCCGTCCTCGATGTCACCGACGAACAGGCGAACGAGGGGCTCGGGCTCATCGATGAGGAGGCCGGGCCCGCGGACGTCGAACTGGTGCGGCAGATCGGTGTAGGTGTAGAGGCCGGTGGCCACGACAATGTTGAGATCGGTCTGCGCGGCGACCTTCTGCACGCGTGGAATGTAGCGGCCCAGCCCCACGACGGTGGGGTCGAAGATCGTGTCGATTCCTGACGTCTTGAGGTCGTTGAGCTTGGCCACAGCGTCGGCGACCTTCGCCTCCTCATCCCAGTCCGAGTCGTAGTTCTGCCGCATCTCCTCGCTGACGATGAAGATGTGTTCGTGGACCAGAGTCTTGCCGAGGCTGCTGCTGTCGACGGCGCCGGTGACGGTCTGAACTTCTGCCATAGGTGCTGCTCCTTTGCATACGTGGCTTCGCCATGTGAGGCGTGCCGGTGCCACTTGAAGTGACGACGCTCACATGGTTAGTCTTACGTTATCGAATATGACGTCAATTTCAAGTACGGCATCAAGTACGGCATCAAGCACGACTTCAAGTTCCGACATTCTGCGCTCGCCCTCACTGCGTCGCGCCCATCGAAAGGCAGACAATGACAACTCCCATCCGCCCCACCTCGATCTCCGACCTCGAAGTGCTCGTTGGCCAAGAGCTCGGCCCGACCAGCTGGCATGTGCTGGTCCAGGACGACATCAATTCTTTTGCTGACCTGACGAATGATCATCAGTGGATCCATGTCGATGAGGAGCGCGCGGCGGCGGGGCCCTTCGGTGGAACGATCGGTCACGGCCTGTTCACGCTCTCGCTGGGGCCGGCCTTCATGGAGGAGCTGATGGCCTTCGACGGCTTCGCCCACAGCCTCAACTACGGATACGGGAAGGTCCGATTCCCGAATCCTCGTCCCGTGGGCTCGCGTGTGCGCATGCGTGCCACCGTCACCGAGGTGGAGCGACGTAAGACCGGCTCCGCGCAGATCACGACGACTCAGGTCTTCGAGGCTGAAGGCATCGAAAAGCCAGTCTGCGTGGCCGAATCGATCGGATTCTTCACTGAGCACGGCGCTGAGGTCTGAGAGTCGAGGCATCGAGCGACGGGACGTCAGACTATTGAAGTTGAGGTCAAGTTCAACTATGGTCGGGACATACTCACAGACGAGAGCGACGGGCCCGAACCGTCCACCCCGAACGAAGGATTCCGAATGATGACGTCACCCGCCATGAACATGTCAACACTGTTCAACCTGGAAGGACGCTGCGCACTCATCACCGGCGGTTCACGCGGCATCGGCCGAATGATCGCCGAAGGCTTCGTCCAACTCGGCGTGCGCGTCTACATCACGGCCCGCAAAGCAGAGGAATGCGACGCAGCGGCCGCCGAAATGTCTGAGCAGGGAACCTGCACCTCGATCCCCGGCGACATCTCAACGACGGAGGGACTCGCATCCGTCGTCTCCCGACTCCGCGAGCATGAGTCGACGCTGGACATCCTTGTCAACAACGCCGGAGCTGCCTGGGGTGCACCCTTCGACGAGTTCCCGGAAGACGGCTGGGACAAGGTCATGGACCTCAACCTCAAGGCATTGTTCTTCCTCACCCAGCAACTCGCCCCCGAACTGCGCGCCGCCGCTGCCAGCGGTGACCACCTCGCCAAGGTCATCAACGTCGCTTCCATCGACGGCATCCGAACGAACCCCAACGAAACGTACAGCTACCACGCCAGCAAGGCCGGGGTCATCCACCTGACCAAGCGCCTGGCCGCGCAGCTGGCACCAGAAGGCGTGATCGTCAGCGCAATCGCACCCGGAGCATTCCCCTCACGGATGAACAAAGTGGCCCGCGACCACGGAGACGAATTGCAGCAGCGCATCCCCGCCGGGCGCATCGGCGGGCCAGAAGACATGGCCGGAGTCGCGACCTATCTTGCCTCACGCGCCGGTGACTACGTCGTCGGCGACACGATCGTCGTCGATGGCGGCGTCGTCGCATCGGCCGGACTCTAGGACAAACCGAACAAGGAAGACACAACATTATGAAGGCAGTACAGCTGAACGCCACCGACGGGCCAAGCTCCCTCGCACTCGCAGACGTCGACGCCCCCACAGCCGAACCCGGCACAATCCTCATCGACGTCGCCTATGCGGGCGTGACATTCCCCGAACTGCTGCAGTCTCGCGGGCAATATCAGATGCAGCCGCCCCTTCCCTACACAATGGGGTCCGAGGTCGCTGGAACGATCCGCGAACTGGGGGAGGGGGTCACAGGCTTCTCTGTGGGTGACCGTGTCCTCGGCGTTGCCGGCACCGGAGCCTATGCCGAGATCATGGCCGTTCCTGCCGCCAGCGTCCTGCCTCTGCCGGAGTCGGTGTCTCTGCAATCGGGCGCGGGGATGCCGATGAACCTGCTGACCGCGGACTTCGCGCTGCGCGTGCGAGGAAAAATCGAAGCAGGACAGAGCGTCCTCATCCACGGAGCTGCCGGGGGACTCGGCAGCGCCCTCGTCCAGGTCGCACTCGCCTCCGGTGCCGAAGTCGTCGCAGTCGTCTCCACTCAGGAGAAGGCGGACACGGTGGCCAACCTCGGCGCACAACATGTGGTCTTCGCCGACGGATTCAAAGACGCAGTCAAGGAGATCTTCCCCCGCGGAGTCGACCTGGTCGCAGACCCGGTGGGAGGGGACCGCTTCACGGATTCCCTGCGCTGCCTCTCGACCTTCGGCACGCTCCTGGTCCTCGGCTTCACCGCGGGCCAGATTCCGGAAGTGAAGGTCAACCGACTGCTGCTGGGCAACATCTCCGTGGCGGGCGTGGGCTGGGGAGCCGCTTTGGCCGGACGGCCTGAGATGGTGGCTCAGCAGTGGGAAACCCTCTGGCCCCACCTGTCTGCCGGAGACCTCAACCCTGCAATCCACACCGTCCTTCCCCTGGCGCGGGCCGGTGAAGCACTGGAGATCATCGACTCCCGCTCGGTTCGAGGCAAAGTGCTCCTCGAAGTCGGCGGCGACGCCAACGAGACTGCCACCCACTGACTCTGACAACGCGGCTGTACCGAAGAATTTCGCTCTACCTAAGTGAATTGACCAGAAAGCAGGAACCATGGACTTCGCACCAGATGAGACCACCCTCGACTACCAGGCCAGACTCAACGCATTCATGGACGAATACGTCTACCCTGCAGAGTCTGTCTATGACCGCCAGCGCGCCGAGTCCGGTGACCCGAACTTCCACCCGCCGGTCCTCGAAGACCTCAAGGCCGAGGCGAAGAAGCAGGGACTGTGGAACCTGTTCCTGCCTTACGAAGGGTGGGGTGCGGGACTGACGAACCTGCAGTACGCGCACCTCGCGGAGATCACAGGACGCAGCCCAGAGATCGCCCCGGAGGCCATCAACTGCAACGCACCGGACACGGGGAACATGGAAGTACTTGCCCTGTTCGGCACCGATGAGCACAAGGAGAAGTGGCTCAAGCCTCTGCTGGCCGGCGAGATCGCCTCCGCGTTCTGCATGACAGAACCTGAGGTGGCCAGCTCCGATGCGACGAACATCGAAATGAGCATCACCGCCGACGGGGATGACTACGTCCTCAACGGTCGGAAATGGTTCGCTTCGAATGCATTGCACGCCAACTGCCAGGTCTTCATCGTCATGGGCAAGACCGACCCGAACGCGGAGACCCACCGACAGCAGTCCATGCTCGTCGTACCGAAGGACACCCCCGGCATCACCATTGTTCGCGGGCTGCCGGTGTTCGGGTACATGGACAGGGAAGGCCATGCAGAGATCCTGTTCGAGGATGTGCGCGTGCCCAAGACCGCGCTGCTCTCCGGTGAAGGGGATGGGTTTGCCATCAGCCAGGCCCGACTGGGGCCGGGCCGCATCCACCACTGCATGCGCACGATCGGCATGGCAGAACGATCCCTCGAACTGATGATCGACCGTGCCCAGCAGCGAGTCACCTTCGGACAGCCGGTGGCCGACCGCGCCAACATCCAGGACTGGATCGCCGAGGCGCGCATCGAGATCGAAGCCACCCGTCTCCTCGTGCTCAAGGCGGCATGGATGATGGACACCGTGGGCAACCGGGAAGCGGCAACGGAGATCGCAGCCATCAAGGTCAAGGCCCCAGAGATGGCCCTGACCATCATCGACCGGGCCATCCAGGTTCACGGCGGCGGCGGAGTTACGGATGACTTTCCGCTGGCCGGCTTCTATGCACACCTGCGTACGCTGCGCCTGGCCGACGGACCCGACGAGGTACATAAGCGTTCGATCGCCCGCCGCGAACTGCGCCGCCGGAAGACCGCTCGGGAGGCCGGATGAGTATCGAACTCAACCTGAAAGCTCTCGCAGTCTGGATGCAGGCTGCGGGGGAGGCCGTCGTCGGTGAACTCAAGGGGATCCGAGTCGGCCAAGGCCAGTCATACCTCACGTACCGCATCGATGACGAGGCCGGACATGCGTGGATCGCACGCCGGCCCCCGCTGGGCAGACTGTTGGCCTCGGCTCACGACGTTGCCCGCGAATATCAGATCATGTCGGCGCTGCAGGAATCAGGAGTTCCCGTTCCGACCACGATCGGTGTGTGCACGGACCCCGCCGTCGCTGACGTTCCCGTCTTCGTCATGGCCCACGTGGAGGGGATCGTCGTTGACGATGAGGAGACCGCACACTCACTGACCCCAGACGTGCGGCGGCGGCTCGGCCTCGACCTCGCACGGACATTGGCCAAGATCCACGCGGTCGACATTGATGCCGCGGGACTGGGAGACCTGGCCTCCCGGAAGCCCTATGCGCCGAGACAGCTCAAACGGTGGAGTCGGCAACTTGAGGAAAGCCGAACCCAGGACCGGCCCGACCTCGACGCCCTGACTGACCTGCTCCGCGACACCATCCCGGACTCGGATGAGATCGCCCTGGTCCACGGCGACTTCCACATCCGCAACGTCATCATCGACGAGAGCACGGGAGACATCCGAGCGGTCCTGGACTGGGAGCTCTCGACCCTGGGCGATCCGCTGGCCGATATGGGCAGCGCGCTCGCATATTGGACGCAGGCCGGTGAAATGCCGGACGGAATGTTCGCCGCCTCAGCCCTGGACGGCTTCCCGACCCGGGCAGAGATAGCTGCAGAATATCTGCGTGCCTCCGGACGCGACGGGCAGGCGTTGGCATTCTGGCATGTGCTGGGAGTGTGGAAGGTCGCCATCATCGCCGAGGGAGTCTACCGCCGGGTCCTCGACAACCCTGAGAACGCCGCCGGAACCACCCTCACCCCGGAGAACATCCAAGCCATGATCGATCACGGGTGGGACATGGCCAGAGTGAACGGGTTGGCGCCATGACTCTGCTGCGGCCCGCAGCCGCAATGTCGACGGATTGTATGATGGGCTGACCATGACGAAGACCGAAGAACAGGGTGAAGATCTCCCTGCGCTGGTGGACCCCACGCTGGCGCGTGATCTCCCGTCCACTCCTCGAGGCATCCGCACACGCGCGTCCCTGGTGGCCGCTGCCCGCACCGTGTTCGAACGCGATGGGTTCATCGATTCGCGACTGACGGACATCACGAAGGAGGCCCAGTGCTCCACAGGTACCTTCTACACGTACTTCGACAGCAAAGAAGAGGCTCTGGCTGCCGTTCTGCATGAGGCTCAAGAGGATATGCTCCACCCCGGCCCGCCGCAGGGGCACCACAAGGATCGCAGCGTCGTCGAGTCGCTCGAAGCGGGCAACCGTGCCTATGTTGAGGCGTATAAACGCAACGCCAAACTGATGCTCCTGCTCGAGCAGGTGGCCGCGGTCGACCCGAAGTTCAGGCGCCTGCGACTCGACCGTGGACGAGCCTTCGCCCAACGGAACTGCAGGTGGATCAAGAAGCTCCAAGACGAGGGTTTTGCCGATCCGAGCCTTGACCCGGTTATGTCGGCAAGCGCATTGTCGCTGATGGTCGGGCGCATGGCCTATTTCAAATACGCATTGGAAGAACCGGACTGGGGCACCGATGACCTTCTCGTGGAGACCGCAACGAAGCTGTGGGTCAACGCGCTGGGCATCCCTGCCGACGGGTCCCGCCGAACCTAGGAGTTTCCATGGCATCGTCAACGACACCGTCAACGACATCCGAACCATCACCTGATCGGAGTACTGGCGCTCCTTTCGACAATGCTTCGGTGGCAGCCCGTCTGGCAGAGCTGCCGGCGGTTGCTGAGGCAAAAGCGCTGACGGTGACCACGTCGAGTGGACAGCTCTCGGGATTCCAGGCGATACCGGCTCATCCTGATCCGCAGCTCGGCGATGCGCTGCTGCTCCACGGGTGGCCCGAATTCTCCTCGTGCTGGGAGAAAACAGCCGCGCTGCTCCTGGGACAGGGGATGAGCGTGTTCGCCTATGACCAGCGAGGATACTCTCCTGGAGCACGTCCCGACTCCGTCGATGAGTACACAATGCCGCACTTGGTCGCGGACCTCGACGAGATCTCACGCGCTATGGGGCTTGACCGCTTCCACCTCGTCGGCCACGACTGGGGTGGGATGGTCGCCTGGCATTACGCGGCCAACCATCCAGAGCGTCTGCTGACGAACACCGTCGTCTCGACCCCGCACCCGATCGCCCACGCCAAGCAGGTGCAGGCGGACCCGGACCAGTACGAGCGCATGGAATACATGCGCGCGATCCAGGACCATCCGGACGGAGTTGCACGAGCTCTGCTGCGCAACGACGGCGAGCGTCTCATCGCCCTCTACGACGGTGACGTACCTGATGACATGGCGGCCTCCTACGCAGCGCGCTTGAGCGAGCCTGGAGCAATGGACTCGGTGCTGAAGTACTACCAGGCGGCGGACGGTCGAGCTCGATTGTCGAGCACCCCAGTCACCGTGCCCACGACCTTCGTGTGGGGCAGTGAAGATATCGCCTTCCCTCGTGCCACTGCGGACCTGACCGCCGAGTATGTCGAAGGCCCCTACCGATTCGTCCCCCTTGAGGGCGCTTCGCATTGGCTGCCCGAGTCTCGCGCGGAAGAGATCGCACGGGCGGTTCTTGAGCGGGTTCGGGAACACCTCGGGGAGTAGCTGTTTGCTGGGACGGCCGTTCAAGCGGCAGGCAATCCAGGTGCTTGGTGGTAAGAGCGCAGTAGTTACGTCGCCAACCAGTATTGCGCCTACGCGAGTGGCGCCATGTGGAGTCCGGAAATACAATTGGGAATTTCCCAAGTTACGGTCTAGAATTGGCCTATGAGTACCATCGGAGACAGGGTCATTGCAGTCATGCGGAAACGTGGCATGGCTCAAAAGACGCTGGCCGAACATACTCAGATGACACCCGACGCGATGTCGCGAGCGCTTCGTGGGCAGAGAGGTTTTGCCGCAGTCGAGCTTGCAGACATTGCGCGGGCTCTCGATGAAGATGTGTATTACTTGATCACGGGCGAGCCCGATCCGTCTCAGCTTGCCTTTGCTGCTCGCCACAGATTCGACCATGAGACAAAAACACGCTCAGTCGACGGTCTTGAAGAAGACAGAGAAGTCCTGACTAAGATTCAGACTGCCTTCAACCTGGCCGGGGAGCTTAGCGCAACCCCGAAATTGCCTGCGGATCCAGCGGAGTTCCGGGAGATTCTCGGCCCAGGATTCGTCGAACGATTTGCAGATAAGCTCGAAGTGCTCGGCGTGGATGTTGTCGTTCTATCGGAGCTGACTACTGCATACTCTTTCACCGTCACCGGCCGAAAGATCATTGCCGTCAATGGTTCAGGCAATTGGTTCAATGAGAATTGGTCGATCGCCCACGAGCTTGCACATCATGCTCTTGGTCATGAAGACGTTCGTCCTTGTAGCGATAACGTCGATGTGTGTGAAGCGGAGGCTAATAACTTTGCCGCTCAATTGCTCCTCCCGGAAGAGTCAATGCGCGCATTCGATTGGCAGTCGACACTGTGCAACGACTTAGCTGACTTTCTATGGGAGTCGGGAGTGTCAACGGCGACGGTGAAAGCTCGGTTGAACAAGCTTGGCATCGTTCCATCGCATGAGATTTCGACAGCGCTCGAACTCAAGACTCAGGGCGTCCTGCGGAAGTATTGGGGCAATAGTCGACATGTACAGGGCCCGGACAAAATCACTGACCGAATGGCTCGCGCGAGTGTGCGCTGCTTTCCCACATGGTTGCGATCCGCTCACCTGCAGCGGATCGAATCCGGAAGTTTTCAAGTCAAGCGGTACCAAGGTGAGTGAAGCGACGGTTAAGCGGCT
>NZ_JABUYD010000031.1:0-39184 GCF_014897515.1 Brevibacterium sp. FME17 | reverse complement strand
TGCGAAGGCGGACTTGCTATGAACCGGTGGACTCAACTCACCCTGACACGCAGGGCTGCGCCGAAGACCAGCACAAGGCAACCGGCGCCTGCAGAGATGAGGCCCCACAGCACCGTTCGGTGTCTCCTGCTCGCCATCATCTTTGTCATTCCGGTACGTAGAACTTGTACTGGATGGCGCGGACGACGACCTGTGCCAGATTCTTCGCACCCAACTTGATGCGCAGGTTCCTGGCGTGGGACTTCACCGTGTAGATGGTGAGGACCTGTTGCTCCGCGATCTCCGCATAGTCCAGACCCTCACAGATCTGTGTGAGCAGGAGCTTCTCGCTCCGAGTCAGCTCGGGCACCGCGTCATGAACGTCCGTGGTGATATCACCGCTGATCATGATGTCCTCTGCCAAGGAACGCAGCAGGGCTGGGGACTCCCCCGCAGCTGCTGACCGGGCGACGCCGACGAGCTCGACATCGGTCGCGGACTTATTCACCGCCGCTATCGCCCCGGCCTCGAGTGCACGTGTGATGCCCGGCCCGGGCGAGACCGTAGTGAGCAGAACGATCCGAGCTTCTGGGTCGAGCGACCTGATCTCCTTGGTCGCATCGACTCCGCTCATCCCGGGATGCATGTTGACGTCCATGAGGACAAGGTCCGGACGATGACGGTCGAATGCTTCGACAGCGTCGTCACCGGAGTGCTGAGGTTCGAGAACTGAGAACCCGCCGTCATCGACGAGCGCTGCCGCCAC
Source organism: Brevibacterium sp. FME17 (assembly GCF_014897515.1). Classification (NCBI taxonomy): domain Bacteria; kingdom Bacillati; phylum Actinomycetota; class Actinomycetes; order Micrococcales; family Brevibacteriaceae; genus Brevibacterium; species Brevibacterium sp. FME17. Next base: position 38,439 of record NZ_JABUYD010000031.1, on the reverse strand, counting down.
TGCTCTCGTCGTCCACGAATCGTCGTCGACGATGAGCACGGTGATGAGCTCGTCTGCCGGTGGGTCGTCGACCTCCGGGACCCCCGATTCGCTCATGTTCTCTCGCTCGTCGCCGTCGATTGAGCACGGTGGGCGTTCGTTTCGCGAGGCGGTGTGGATGGCGACGCCGAGGTGAAATCGTCGCGCGCGCAGACCGCGTCGACCTCGTCGCCATCGGCCGAGGCGTTGAATTTCAGTGGCTGGGTGACTTCGACGACGACGCGCCCCTGATGATCGGACCCTGTCGTGCAGGTTCCGCCCAGTGCATGAGCGCGACGACTGAGAGAACGGGGCGAGTGTGACAGCAATGCCGCCGCCTCATTCTCGGTGCGGAAACGCAGAACGGCCGCCTCAGTGTCACCACGTTCCCCGGTCACGTCACGCTCGACTGAAACGGTCAGACTCGACTTGGTCTCAGGCAGGGCGTGCCTGATGACGTTCGTCGCCAGCTCGCGCATGATCGCGGTGAAGTGTGCTCCCAGAACCGGGGAGGCGTATCGGGGCAAGTTGCCGACGTTGAGCGTCAGCGCCACGCCTCCGGCTGCGCATCCGTTCTCAATGGCAGCGGCCAGCGCCTTCGCCTCTGCCTGCAGGCGGACCCTGGGGCGTCGATCATCTCCGTCGCTGAGTTGAGCGACGAGACGACGCAGACGCTTCGACGCTTCCGCGTTGACAAGGGAGAGCTCCGCGAGCTGCCGATTGGCGTCGAGATCCTGCGACCCCCTAGCCAGGGCTTTGATGATCGCGCCCTCTGTTGCGAGTGAATTCGAGATCGTGTCGTGCATGTCGCTGGTGAACCGTGCACGCAAGGAATCCACGGCCTGCTGGTGCTCCACGGCGGCGCGCTCCCGGCGACCGATCTCGCGTTGGATCCTCAGCTCGACGAAGCCTGCGGCCAAACCGAGCAGGGAATAGGTGAGCCAGCCGAATCCGAGATCGACGAATCCCTCAATCCCACCGTCGTAGGCTCCCAGCTCGGTGCAGGTGATGAGATAAATGACCAGCCCCGCTGTGCCGATGGCAGAACCGACCCATCGCCGGTGGCTGAGCAGCACTGCCGTGGCGAAGATGAGCGCCTCGGGGAACATGTTCTCCAGATCGGGATAGGCCACGACGAACACGAGACTCAGCCCGGTCGAGACGAACACCGTCGCCAAGGGGAGGAATGGGGAGATGATGATCAGAGCATAGGCGCAGATGAGAAGGGTCATGTAGCGGGGTTCAGCGATTTCGAATGACCCCGGAATCAGCACTGTCAGCCCCAAGATGAGGGCGAGAAGTCGGATCGGGAAGTCCACGAAGCGCGGCCCGCGGAGTAATTGCCACAATCGGGCGGTTCCGCTCCTGTTGCCGTCGTCTAACGCTGATGTCATGGAGCCTATTGTGCTATACCTGCAATCCTGCCGCCTTCGAAGAATCTCATACTTACGTGCGATGTCCTTTCACTGTGAACGCGATAGCGTTGTAAATGCACTCCCCACAACATGCCCCTCGTGAATGACCCGGACCATCCCCGATGGAGCTGGTGACATCACCATATTCCCCAGAGAACTGATGTCACCGGTCCATCCCCCGTGGAACTGGCCCTGTTCGGGCTATATAGACGCACAGCTCGTTGATGCCGATGAGGAAGACTCCGGAGCCGAGCAGAACGGCCCCTGGCACTGTTATGGCGGTGAACAGCAGGATGATTCCAGCAATGAAGAGCGGGTAGCTCAAGCCGGTGAGAAGCAAGGAACGGCGAGCCTCCTCGCGCACCTCACTCACCTCGCGTCTTGTGCTGATCGACTCCGATGTTTGTCCCTGTGGACAAGATTGCGCTCCTGACATTTTTGGTCCACATCCTTCTGCCTCAGAGATGGGCACCGAACTTTTTCGAGGCCACGACAGTTGAACGGCGGCGTATCGACCTCACAACAGGTCGACACGCCGCCATCACAACTCACAGACGTGACCCCGACAGGCGGGGCCATCCTCGCATCAGCCGACCGAAGCGGCGATTGCCTCGTCGATGACGTCGAAGGCGTCGTTCAGCAGTTCATCGGAGATCGTCAGCGGGGGCAGGAAGCGCAGGATATTGCCGAAGGTTCCCGTGGTGAGCACGAGGACCCCGTTCTTTGCACAGTGGTCGGCGATCTTCTTGACCAGGTCAGGGTTCGGGTCGATCGAGTCGTGCTGAACGAACTCGGCAGCGATCATGGCGCCGCGGCCGCGAACGTCGCCGACCTCCGGGTACTTGCCCTGCAGCTTGGTGAGACGATCGGTGACGATCTCACCGATGTGGGCTGCGTTGTCGACCAGACCGTCTTCCTCATAGGAGGCGATGGCGCCTAGTGCCGCCGCACAGGCAACTGGGTTGCCGCCGTAGGTACCGCCGAGGCGACCCGGTCCGACCGAGTCCATGATCTCTGCGCGACCGGTCACGGCCGAGAGAGGCAGACCGCCGGCGATGCCCTTGGCAGTGGTGATGAGGTCGGGGACGATGCCTTCCCATTCGGAGGCGAACATCTTGCCGGTACGAGCGAAGCCAGCCTGGACTTCGTCAGCAACGAAGACGATGCCCTTCTCCTTGGCGAATTCTGTCAGCGCGGGCAGGAAGCCCTCTGCTGGAACGATGAAGCCGCCCTCACCCTGGATCGGTTCGATGACGATCGCGGCGACGTGCTCGGCGCCGATCTGCTTCTCGATCATGGTGATGACGCGTTTGGCCGCATCCTCGCCGCTGACCTTGGTGCCGGCCGCATCGTTGTCGCGGAACGGGTAGGACATGGGGGCGCGGTAGACTTCGCCGGCGAAGGGGCCGAACCCAGCCTTGTAGGGGCTGGCCTTCGCAGTCATCGACATGGTCAGGTTGGTGCGGCCATGGTAGGCGTGGTCGAAGACGACGACAGCGTCACGACCGGTGTGGACACGGGCGATCTTGACAGCATTCTCGACAGCCTCGGCGCCGGAGTTGAGCAGGATTGAACGCTTCTCGTGATCACCCGGGGTCAGACGGTTGAGTGCCTCGGCGACCTCGACGTAGCCCTCATACGGGTTGACCATGAAGCAGGTGTGGGTGAAGGACTCGAGCTGCTCGGCGGCAGCCTTGACGACCCGAGGATTCGAGTTTCCTGCGGTCGTCACGGCGATACCGGCTCCGAGGTCGATGATCTGGTTGCCATCGACGTCCTTGAGGATTCCACCGCCGGCGGCCACCACATAGGCGGGCAGGCTGGAACCGACTCCAGGGGCCACTGCCGACTTGCGGCGAGCCTCGAGTTCACGGGACTTCGGCCCGGGGATCTCGGTCACGATCTTACGTTCCTGCGGCAGAGCTTCTCCGCCAGTTTCCAAAGCTGTCATAACGGGAACAATAGAGCCTCACGACGGTACTTGTCACTTACCGTCCGCAGGCTGAACAGATCACGTCCATCACAGAAGCAGGCAATGCGAAATTCGTTGCTCTCAGTGCTGCTCAGAAAGCGTGCCAAATGCGCTCACGGACCGCTTCATACCGCCGCAGAGGACCACCGTGGCGGGATCGACTGCGATTTCATGTGGACCCGGCCACGGTTTCAGCTGAGGGAAAAACTCAGCGCTTCTGATTCCGCATGTCGACGTCTTTGTTGCGACTCGGCAGGTCGATGTCGTGTTCACGCACGGTCGCGACGATCGTCTCCTGGGCGCCGGCCACGGGGGGCGAATCATCGCCGAGGTCGAAGCTCAGCGGCGCCTCGACGGACAGGTTACGTTTGATCACGGCCAGCCCGATCGGACCCAGCTCCCAATGCAGAGCAACCGAGGTCAGCTGACCCACGGAACGCTCGGCTCCGCGAACCTCAGCGAGCACCTCGGTGCCGGCCTCGGGCTGAATGTGCCCGGATCCGTCGAGATGGACGAAGACGAGACGCCGAGGCGGCTGGCCCAGGTTGTGCACGCGCGCCACGGCCTCCTGGCCGCGGTAGCAGCCCTTGGCCAAGTGCACCGAGGTACGCAGCAGATCGAGTTCGCCGACGAGCGATTTGTGATCGACTTCGTTCACACCGGGGCGCCAGGCGGCAATCCGCAGGGCCTCCCAGGCGTCGTAGCCAGCCATCGTGAAATTGTTCGCCGAGGTGGCCTGCAGGTCCGTTCGCGCAATGATGCCGATGACGAACTGGGTCTCGAGCCCGGGGTGATCCTCCCCTGCCACCTCGAGGCCGAGATCGACCTGCGCGTACGATGCCGAGCCTGTGCCGATGTGCGGCCAGGGGTCGGTCCACAGCTGGGTCACGGGCAGGCTGTCCGGCAGAGTGACGATGGCGCCGAGGCATTGGAATTCGTCGCTGACGTCCTCGATCGTCACGCGCATCATGAAGACCATCTTGCGCAGGAATTCGAGGGTTTCGTCGGTGCGCAGTTCGCTGATCGCCCACAGAGTCTCACCGTCGTCGACGAGCTTCAGCCAGCCTTCGATGCGACCGTTCGGGTCCAGGACCAGGGTCTCTGTGCCGACGCCCGGAGCGAGAGTGTCGAGTTTCTGTGTGGTGATGGAGTTCAACCAGGTGAGGCGATCTGCTCCGCTCAGACGCAGGATGCGCAGATGAGGCAGGTCGACGATCGCACCCTTCTCCAATAGTGCGCGCTGCTCGCGCAGCGGTGAACCGTAGTGCAGCGGCGTGTGCTGCAGTACGCCTTCACCGACGACCGCGGTGGAACTCAGCGGACGGCTCAGTGATGAGGGGCGGGCCTGTGTGGCTTCCGCCTCAGGCAGGTTTGCATCCGCCTCAGACGCTTTGGCTGCGTCGTCGGGAACCTGGGAGGCAGAATTCTCGGAGTCGGGGTCGATCATGTCAGGCGATCTTCTTCAGTCGGGCCGAGGAGTGCGTGGCGAGTTCGTGACCCAGTGCGGCCATGTCCCAGGCCCACATGAGCTCCCCGCCGACGAGGCCGTACATGCGGGTCGAGGCCGTGTATTCCTTCGCAGTCTTGGTCCGGGCGACGACATCGGTGGAGAGGTCGATGCGTGGTCCCTTGACGTGGCCTGCGTAGAGTTCCATCACTCCGTGCGGGTGGACGATCTCGGCTTCGATCTCGAATCCGTCGTCGTTCGTGCGCAGGGTCTCCACGGCAGCGGCCGTGGTGAAATGCGGGTCCTCGGTCGGAATGAGCATTCCGGGGCCCACGTCGCCGGCATCGCGCGGGCGCACCAGCTGCCAGATCCCTGTCTCCAGGGTCAGCGTCGACTCCAGTTCGCCGTCCTCACTCAGCAGCCACGCATGCGCGGTGTACTGCAGGAACGGAGTTCCGGGGTGGGCGGTGAAATCGACGCGCTGCCCGAACTGCTTCTCGGGGGTGTCCGCGTAGCCGACGACTCCGACGCCTTCCCACGAACCGATGAGCCAAGACAGGGGAACGAGCTCGGGGTGAACCGAGGAATCAAGTTCGATCATTGAGTTCAGCGATTGTCTTTGAACAGCGCCGTGACAACCTTGACTCCGACGCCCAGGGCGCCGAGTGCGGCAATGCCGACGAGACTGGTGAAGACGATTTCGAGAGCGACAAGGTTTTCCATGCTCCCAGTCTACATTTCCTGACAGCGGAGTGTGCACCCAGGCCAAGACCTCAGCCCGAGGTCGGCCCGGCTTCCGCTCAAGGTCAGCCCGAGGTCACAGAGCGATGCGTTCCAGGGAGTAGACGACGACGCCGCCGAGGGCGATGGGGGTGGCGCCGAGAGCGAGCTGCACGGCGAAGCTGCGGGCCTTCTCCACGTTCTTCTTCAACTCGATGTTCTGCGAGACTTCAAGGCTCACAGCCTGGTACTGGCTGTGGGCGATGAGCCCGAGCATGCGGTCGACTCCGGCCACCAGCAGCCCCATGATCGCGCCGAGGATCAGCGACACGGGCCAGCTGAGAGAGCCGGTGAAGATGAGGACGGAGAGGATCCCAGCGACCGCGGTCGACATCGCAATCGCCAGCGGAGATGTGTAGATCGCCGGCCAGGGCAGAGCTGTCATACAGCCGGCGACGATGAGTGAGACGAGTCCCACCACGATCGACTCTTTCTCACCGGGTACGGTGATCGCCGCTACCCAGGTACTCGCGGACAGGGCGATGACCACGCCCGCGACCTGCGCCGAGACGTTGGCCACGGCGTCCGAGGCACCCATGCCTCGAGTGAGGTTCTGCACGAAGGTCCACAGCAGTCCGAGGCCCGCCAGAACTGGAAGCCAGTCCAGATAGGGTGCGGTGCTGTCGCGGAATGCCGCGAGCAGTCCGGCCACACCGAAGAGGAACAGCATGATCGAGGTCGCACGGGGCTGCGGAGAGTCCGTCAGCCGGGGCCAGCCGTAGGCGACGCCGAAGACGATGAGCCCCGTCGCCAGCAGAAACAAGGTGTAGCCCCAGTACACGGAGGCACTGAGGGCCAGGGCCAGTACCAGGGCAACAGCTACTCGAATCCATCTGATCACAGCACTATCGTGCCTTACTCGGCCGCGGCGACGCGATCTGGGCCAGTATCGGCGATCCCCCATGAGGCCCGGGGCGCCCGCGAGAGGCCGCCTACGCGGGCATCGACCTGAGTCACGGCCGGGCCTGGTCACGCCCACCGGCCACGCCTACGCTGACCGAATCTGCACAACTGAAACTGCTCAACCGAATCGTTCAACTCCTTGGCCCAAACGGAGGACAGCATGACAACGATGAAACCGGCCTCATCCGGCGACCACTATCTCTTCGACAACGGATCGGACCTGGGAGCGCAGCAGCTCAACTCACTGTCCGCGCTCTTCGACGCACACACGCGTTCGGTCCTGAATTCCCTACCGCTGTCGGCCTCTCCACGGTCGCTGGAGATCGGAGCGGGGAATGGATCCGTGGCCAGGATGATCGCCGAGCACTCCGACGGTCAGGTGTTGGCAATCGACCTCGACACGACACACCTGCCGAAGACTCCCGGAGTCGAGCCGCGTCGACACGACATCCGCGAAGGAGTCCCTGCCGGCCCCTTCGACCTCATCCACGCGCGAATCGTCCTGACTCACTTGACCGCGCGAGAAGAGATATTCGCGTCACTCGTCGATGGGCTGGCACCGGGAGGCTGGCTCGTCCTTGCGGATGTGGGCCTCGCCGAGGAACTCCTCGTGGCCCCAGAGGAATCCGATCATGAAGTCTGGCGCAACTATAACGACGCTGCGTATCGGCAGGTCGGACCGGCCGCCGGGCACGACTACTCGTGGGCAGACCGCACCGAAGCAGCCATGTTCGCTGCCGGACTCAGCGATGTCGTCGCCGAACATGTCGTCCCTCTTGCCCGCGGCGGAGGTCCCTGGGCGATGTATCAATCAAATCTGAGCAGGCAGGCGGAGGTGCCGCTGTTGGCCACTGGGCTGAGTATGGAAGACATGGAGCGGTACCGCACCATGCTGACGGAGCCCGAATTCCGTGCACGCATCTTCTCACTGACCTACACGGCAGGGCGCAAGCCAGCCGCCTGAACGGATACGCAGCCCCTCACCTCCGTGACCCAGCTCCCTCCGCCCGACAGCCTCGGTATACTTTCCCCAGGCCGCACCTTCAGCGGCCGCGCCGAATCCGAGGAGGTGGATGAAGCACATGCGAATCCTGCACATCTGCCCCGCGTCCCCGCACGACCCCCTCCTGGCCCCGGAATCTCTGCAGTACCTCGGCCATCAGGTTCAACGCCTCAGCATCGATCAGCTGCGCCGGACTGACACCGAGTCGATCACTGCCGACGTCATCGTCGCCGATGCCTGCTTCGACCTGTCCCTGGCACCTGCCATCGCCGAGGTGGTGGCCCGGGCCCGTATCGACGCCCCGATCATCGTCGTGCTCAGCGAAGGCGGACTGGCCACCGCCTCGGCGAAATGGAACGTGTCTGACATCGTCCTCACCACTGCCGGCCCCGCCGAGGTGGAGGCCCGCCTGCGTCTGGCACGTGATCATCACGCAACGCAGGTGCCACACGGTGTCACATCGCGGGAAGCCGGGCCCGGTGGGTCCGCGTCGACAACGGGAACCGGCGGATCACGGTCCGAGAGAACGTCGTGGAAAACCAGCGGCCCGTGGACGAGCGAGGGCGAACCCATGATCGTCGTCAGCGGGGCCCTGCGCATCGACGAAACCGCCTTCACCGCACACCTGGGCCCGCGCAGCCTCGACCTGACCTACCGCGAATTCGCCCTGCTGAAATTCTTCGCAATGCACCCCGAACGTGTCTTCACCCGCGACGAGCTCCTGCTCGCGGTCTGGGGCGATGACTACTACGGCGGTACCCGCACCGTCGATGTGCATGTCCGCCGCCTGCGTGCGAAACTCGGCAAAGACTTCGAAAACGCCATCCACACCGTCCGCTACGTCGGCTATCGCTTCAGCCCCGATTCCGCGGCCGCGCACGGTGATGGGGCAGAGTCTGACACCGGCCAGAAGTCCGACACCGGCCAGGAGGCCGACGCTGACCAGGAGTCGGAGCACGAGCAGCCAGAAGCAGAGTCGAACGAGGAGGACGTGAAGGTATGAGAATCGAAGCCAGCGGAGCCGTGACCGAAACCCCGATCGCCACCCTCGCCGAGGCGGAGCTGGCCTTCCTCGACCGCGTGAGCGCAGCCGATGGGTCCGCTGAGATCTCCGGCGGACTCCTGTCCATCGCCACCGGCGAGGACGAAGCACATTCGGCGCAGACGGCCTCGAGCGTATGGCGGATCTATGACGAGGATGAGACTCTCATCGGCTTCGGCATCCGCGCCCTCCAGGGGGACCGACATGCAGCCGAGTTCCTCATCGCCCCCGAACACCGCGGCCACGGCCTGGGCGGGGTATTGCTGTCGACGATCCTTGACGAAGAACCCACCTCCTGGTGCTGGTCGCACGGTGACCACCCCGCCGCACAGGCACTGGCGAAGAAGCATGGACTCGGGCGCGAGCGGGTGCTCTATCAGATGCGCACCGACACCGGTCTTCGCCTCGAAGACCTGCCGCAGACCTCTGCCCCCGACGGCGTCACCATCCGCTCCTTCGCCCCCGGCGATGAGGAAGGCTGGCGGCGAGTCAACAATGCGGCCTTCGACTGGCACCCCGAGCAGGGCTCGCAGACACCGGAGGACTTCGCTGAGATCATCCAGGAATCCGACTTCGACCCGGATTCTGTGGTCCTCGCGATCCGCGATGATCGGGTCATCGGATTCCACCAGACCAAGCTCACGGACTTCGACGATGAGGGCCGCCTCGGCGAGGTCTATGTGGTCGGTGTCGACCCGAGCATCCATGCCAAGGGCGTGGGCAAGGCGCTGACGGTCGAGGGAATGCGCAGGATGGTCGCCGCCGGCGCGAACGTGATCGAACTCTACGTCGAGTCCGATAATGCACCGGCGCTAGGCTTGTACGAGCGGCTGGGATTCCATGTCGCGGTGGCGCACGTGTCCTATGCGCCGGCTTCTTCGACCGAACGCAATCAGGAGTAACGATGTACGACATCACTGCAGCCGGAGCGGAGATGGGTCTGCCGGAGCCAGAGGATCGATTCCTCGACCGGGAGCTGAGCTGGCTGGCGTTCAACGAGCGTGTCCTCGACCTCGCCTCCGACCCTGATATGCCGCTGCTGGAGCGGGTCCGATTCCTCTCTATCTTCGCGACCAACCTCGACGAGTTCTTCATGGTCCGCGTCGCCGGTCTCAAACGCCGCATCAACACCGGACTGGCCGTGCCCAGCGTCACCGGCCGGATGCCGCTTCAGGTCATGCATGCGATCGGGATCCGCGCCCACGACCTCATGACCCGCCACGCGGCCCTGCTCAAGGACGACATCGGCCCCCGCCTCGATGCGGAGTCGATCACGAAGGTCCAGGTGGACGAGCTCACCGAGAATGAACGCGCCCGCGTCGACGAGTTCTTCGCCGGACACGTCTTCCCCGTCCTCACCCCGCTCGCAGTGGACCCGGCCCACCCGTTCCCCTACATCTCTGGACTCTCGCTCAATCTCGGCGTCCTGCTGCGCTACCAGGACTCCGGCAAGGAACTCTTCGCCCGGGTCAAGGTGCCGCCGCGTCTGCCCCGGTTCTTCAACGTCGCAGCCAATTCCGATCGTCCCGTCGGTCGCGATGTGCCCGCCCGCTTCGTCGCGCTCGAGGACATCATCGCCGAACACCTAGGCACGCTCTTCGAGGGCATGGAGATCATCCATCACTCGACCTTCCGCGTCACCCGCAATGAGGACGTCGAGGTCGAAGAGGACGATGCGGAGAACCTCCTCAAAGCCCTGGAGAAGGAGCTTCTGCGGCGTCGCTTCGGACCAGCCGTCCGCTTGGAGATCACGGAGAACATCCACCCCCGGGTCCGCGAGATGCTCAAGGACGAACTCGGCATCGACGAGCCTGAGATCTACCGCCTGCCCACCCCGCTCGACCTCTCCGGAATGTCCGATATCGCCGACGTCCCGCGCGATGACCTGCACTTCCGCAAGATGGTCCCGCAGATGAACAAGGACCTGTCGCTGCGTGAGTCCAGCGATCAGGTCGACGTCTTCGCGGCCGTGGGCAACCGTGACATCCTGCTCCACCACCCCTACGATTCGTTCTCGACGAGCGTGCAGGCCTTCCTCGAGCAGGCGGCGGCGGACAAGAACGTGCTCGCCATCAAACAGACCCTCTACCGCACCTCCGGGGACTCCCCGATCATCGATGCCCTCGTCGACGCTGCGCAGGCAGGCATCCAGGTGCTCGCGGTCGTGGAGATCAAGGCCCGCTTCGACGAGGAGGCCAACATCACGTGGGCGCGCAAGCTCGAACGCGCCGGTGTCCACGTCGTCTACGGAATCGTCGGACTCAAGACTCACGCGAAGCTTTCCCTGGTCGTGCGTCAGGAGGCCGAGGGTCTGACACGCTATTGCCACGTCGGCACCGGCAACTACCACCCGAAGACCGCGCGCGGTTACGAGGACTTCGGGCTGCTGACCAAGGACAAGAACGTCGCCGATGACCTGACGAAGCTGTTCAACCAGCTCTCCGGCTATGCGCCCCGTGCCGAGTACTCGCGCCTGCTCGTCGCCCCCACCCGGGTCCGTTCGGGGCTGATGGACCTCATCAGCAAGGAGATCGACATCGCCGAGGCGGGCGGTGCCGGCATGATCCGAATCAAGGTCAACTCCATCGTCGACGAGGCGATCATCGATGCCCTCTACATGGCCTCCAAAGCAGGAGTTCACGTCGAGGTCTTCGTCCGCGGCATCTGCGCTCTGCGTCCAGGAATTCCCGGATTGAGTGAGAACATCACCGTCCGGTCCGTACTGGGCCGATTCCTGGAACATTCGAGGGCGTTCGTCTTCGGCAACGGCGGCGATCCCATCGTCTACATCGGGTCAGCGGACATGATGCACCGCAACCTCGACCGTCGCGTCGAAACCCTCGTCGAGCTCATCGCTCCGAACCACAAGGCCGAGGTCATCGAACTCTTCGACCTCGCCTTCGCCGACACCACCTCGGCGTTCGACCTTGCCGGGAACGGCAAGTGGACGCGCAGCACCCACGACGATCAGGGCAAGCGTCTCACCGAATACCAGACGGAGCTCATCCGCCGTCATCGCAAGCGTCGACAGATCGGGGAAGAGGAGTGAGCCCGAAATCGGTCGGTTCCGCGCAGGCGTCTTCACGCGTCACCGCCGATGTCCTCGCCGCTGGTGCTCTGTGCTGGCGCACGGGCGGCGAAGGGCTCGAGGTCGCACTCATCCACCGTCCCCGCTACAACGACTGGTCGTGGCCCAAGGGCAAGGTGGAGTCCGGCGAGACCCTTCCCGAGACTGCAATCCGCGAGGTCAAGGAGGAGACGGGACTCGACATCTGCCTCGGCGTGCCCCTGCCGACCGCCGAATACATGGTCGGCGGGAAGAACCTGAAGAAGGTCTTCTACTGGTCAGCTCAGATCAAGGGCGAGCACACCTTCGCACCAGTGAACAAACGCGAGGTCGACGAAGTCAGATGGTTTCCCGTCGCTGAGGCGCGGACGAAACTGACCTCCTATGCCGATCGCGACCAGCTCGACGCGCTGGAGAAGTTCGATTCGACCGACGCTCTGCGCGCCTGGCCGCTGATCCTCGTCCGCCACGGGAAGGCCTTTCCCCGAGCGAAATGGCACGAGACCGAGCATGTGCGTCCACTGCTGGCCTTGGGCACCCGCCAGGCCATGGCGCTGACCGGGCTGCTCTCGGCGTGGGGGGCGAAGAAACTGATCTCGAGCCCCTGGAAGCGCTGCATGGCCACCCTCGCTCCGCTGTCCGCGGCGACCGGGAAGTCCATCCGCAAGGTCTCGTGTCTGAGTGAGAAGGCGAGCACCGCGGATCCCGACAAGACCGCTCGATACATCGAGAAGCTGCTGGAGAAGGGCAAACCGGTCATCTACTGCACCCACCGGCCGGTCCTGCCGCTGATCCTTGACATCTATGCGAAGCACGCCCCCCAGCGCATCGCGGAGAAGCTGCCCCATGAAGACCCCTATCTCAAACCCGGTGAGGTCCTCGTCGCCTATGTGCGTCCGGGTCCGGTTCCCCGCATCGTCGAATTCGAGCGGTTCCGCCCGATCGACTCCTGAACGGCACCTTCATGTCGTACCGACAATGATCCTTTCATAAATTCGGGTATCCCTGTGACCGAGCACTCCCCTGGACGTGAAGCCTTCAGGAGTCATTCACCTTCCGTTCACTAAGCCACTCCCCAGCCTTTACACACGATCCTTAGCGTGGGACACGAAAGATCGAGCAAGCTCGAACAGTGTTCTCATACTCGAAAGGCAACTTCGTGAAGCTGAAGCACCTGGCACCATCCGCTGCAATCCTCGCAGCCGGCGCACTCACCTTGTCGGCATGCGGTGGAACCTCTGCTACCGGAGAGGAAGCAAGCAGCGGTGGCGACAGCGACCTGCAGGGCACCCTCACCGGCATCGGTGCTTCATCGCAGAAGGCCGCGATGGACGCATGGACCGCCGATTTCGCCGCAGAGAACTCCGGCGTCACCGTCAACTACTCCCCTGACGGTTCGGGTGCAGGCCGTGAGCAGTTCCTAGCCGGAAATGCTCAGTTCGCCGGTTCCGACGCCCACCTCGACGACGACGAGGCCAAGCAGGGCAAGGAAGCCTGCGGCGCCGATGGTGCCTACGAATTCCCGGTCTACATCTCCCCGATCGCAGTGACGTTCAACGTCAAGGGCGTCGACGAGCTCAACCTCGCCCCCTCGACCATCGCCAAGATCTTCAAGGGCGATATCAGCAAGTGGAATGACAAGGCCATCAAAGCCGACAACCCTGATGCCAAACTGCCCGACACGAAGATCACGGCCGTTCACCGTGCCGATGACTCCGGCACCACGGAGAACTTCGCCGAGTACCTCAAAGCCACGGCAGAGAAGGACTGGGACGCAGAGGTCAGCGGAGATTTCCCGAAGGACTTCGGTGGTGAAGCCGCACAGGGCACCGACGGTGTCGTGCAGACCGTCTCCGACACCGATGGAGCCATCGGCTACGCCGACGCCTCGGCGGTCGGCAAGCTGAGCACGGCCAAGGTGAAGGTCGGCGACGAATACGTCGAGCTCTCCGCCGATGCCGCCTCCAAGGTCGTCGATGCCTCCGACAAGGTCAAGGGCCGCAGCGAAGGCGACCTCGCCTTCGACCTGGCCCGCGACACCACCGAATCGGGCGCCTACCCGATCGTCCTCGTCTCCTACCACGTCGTCTGCTCGTCCTACAAGGATCAGGAGACCGTGGACATGGTCAAGGCCTGGGAGAAGTTCGTCGTCTCCGAAGAAGGACAGAAGTCCGCAGCGGATTCCGCCGGCTCAGCTCCACTGTCGGACGACCTGCGTTCGCAGATCGAAACCGTCATCGATTCGATCAAGGTTGAAGGCTGATTCTTGGCCACTGACCTGCAGAAATGATAAGTCGAAGAGCGGCGCAGCGACCCTGCGCCGCTCTTCGGCGCCTAGGGATCTGCCCACCGGATCCACCGCAAGTTTCATGAGGAGCACTTGTGCCGACCAGCACACAGACCACAGTGTCCGGCCCTGCCGGAGCACCTGAACCGGACTCAAATCCCGAGTCCGGCACGGGCCAGAAGCCCAAAGCCGTCGTTCGTCCCGGTGACCGAATCTTCTCGGCCGCAACGCTCATCGCCGGCATCCTGATCCTGCTCATCTTGGCAGGCGTCGCCCTGTTCCTACTGGCACAGTCCAAGGACACCATCGAAGCCCAGATCAACGATCCGAGCTCGATCACCGGCGGCAACGGATTCTTCTCCTACGTCTGGCCGCTCGTCATCGGCACACTGATCTCCTCCGCCATCGCTCTGCTCGTGGCCACCCCCTTCGCGTTGGGCATCGCGCTGTTCACCACACACATGGCGCCACGGAAGCTGGCACCGGTCCTCGGCTACGTCATCGACCTGCTCGCCGCGATCCCCTCCGTCGTCTACGGTCTGTGGGGGATCGCCCTGGCCGGCAACCTCACCGCGTTCTACCTGTGGCTGTCGAAGTGGTTCGGCTGGATCCCGATCTTCGCGCCCGATGCCGACGGCGCCGTGTCGAACACAGGACGCACACTGCTGACCGCTTCGCTGGTGCTCTCCATCATGATCCTGCCGATCATCACCTCCCTGACCCGGGAGATCTTCCTGCAGACTCCACGTCTGCAGGAAGAAGCGGCTTTGGCTCTCGGCGCCACGCGCTGGGAGATGATCCGGATGTCGGTGCTGCCGTTCGGAAAGTCCGGCATCGCCTCGGCGACCATGCTCGGCCTCGGCCGCGCACTCGGCGAAACGATGGCAGTGGCTATGATCCTCTCCCCCGGTCTCCTCACCGCATCCCTGGTGGTCAGCGGCAACCAGACCATCGCCTCTGAGATCGCGCAGAACTTCCCCGAAGCCGCCGGACTGCGGCTGTCCGAGCTGATCACGGTCGGCCTCGTCCTCTTCGTCATCACTTTGCTGGTGAACATGGGAGCACGCGCAATCGTTGCCAAGACCTCGGTGAAGGGCAGTTGAGAATGTTGACTACTACGAATAATTCGACGACCGCTCCTCGCACCCTCGCCTCCAAGCAGCTGCCCAAGGCCACTCCCTGGGTGGTGGCCGTGGCTTCGGTCATCATTGCGACCATCATCAGCTTCATCGCGTTCAGCGGCTTCAATATCCCGGTCGTCGCGGTCCTCGCCGGAATCATCAATGTGGTGGCTGTGTTCGCACTCTCCGGAGCCTACGAGGGCCGCCGCAAGGCCACCGACAGGGTAGCGACGACAGTCGTCACCTCGTCGTTCATCCTCGCCTGTGTTCCCCTCATCTCTCTGCTCTGGATGACCGTCACTAAGGGCGGAGCCGCCATCAGCTTCGACCTCCTCACCCGCACCATGCTCGGCATGAAGGGCGTCCTCGATCAGCAGTACGTCGCCGGTGAAACGACGATGGCAGGCGGCTTCTACCACGCGATCGTCGGCACCGTCCTGATCACGGTCATGGCCTGCATCATCTCGATCCCCATCGGCGTGCTGACCGCGATCTACCTCGTCGAGTACTCAGAGAAGAACAGATTGGGCAAGGCCATCACCTTCCTCGTCGACGTGATGACCGGCATCCCCTCGATCGTCGCCGGCCTCTTCGCCTTCGCCCTGTTCTCCACCATCGCGAACTTCATCATGCCGGATGCGGCAGGCATCGCCAAGACCGGCTTCACCGCCGCGGTCGCGCTGTCCGTGCTCATGATTCCGATCGTCGTGCGCAACACGGAGGAGATCCTGCGACTGGTGCCGATGGATCTGCGTGAGGCCTCCTATGCTCTGGGCGTGCCGAAGTGGAAGACGATCGTCAAGATCGTTCTGCCCACCTCGGTGTCGGGCATCCTCTCCGGAATCACCATTGCAATCGCCCGCGTCATCGGCGAAACCGCTCCGATCATGGTCACCGCCGGATTCGCCAAGACACTCAACTGGAACCTGTTCTCCGGTTGGATGTCGACGCTGCCGACCTACATCTACGATTCGCAGCTGCGTCCGGTCTCTCCCGGCGATGCGGCACTGGCCAGTTCGGAGCGCGCCTGGGCGGCAGCCCTCGTCCTCGTCACTCTGGTCATGGTGCTCAACCTCCTGGCCCGAATCATCGCGCGAGTGCTCGCACCGAAGACAGGACGCTGATGAAGCGCTGAGACCCCGCCGCACCTCTTACTTGTTTCAGACATTCCACAGATAGGGAAACACATTGTCCAAACAGATCGACATCAAGGATCTCGACATCTTCTACGGCGACTTCCGGGCCGTCGACGGTGTGCAGATGCAGATCAAGCCGCGCTCGGTCACCGCCCTCATCGGCCCGTCGGGCTGCGGCAAGTCCACCGTGCTGCGTACACTCAACCGGATGCACGAAGTGATTCCGGGTGCCAGCGTCTCCGGCCAGGTCCTGATGGACGGCAATGACATCTACGCCTCGGGTGTGGACCCGGTCAACGTCCGCCGTGAGGTCGGCATGGTCTTCCAGCGTGCCAACCCCTTCCCCACGATGAGCATCAAGGAGAATGTGCTGGCCGGGGTGCGCCTCAACAGCCGTCGCATGTCGAAGCCCGAGGCCGATGACCTCACCGAGCGTGCACTGCGCGGCGCGAACCTCTGGAACGAGGTCAAGGACCGCCTCAACCTGCCTGGTTCTGGGCTCTCCGGTGGTCAGCAGCAGCGCTTGTGCATCGCTCGTGCGATCGCCGTTGAGCCCGAGGTCCTACTCATGGACGAGCCGTGTTCCGCTCTCGACCCGATCTCTACCCTGGCCATCGAGGATCTCATCAACGACCTCAAGGACCAGTACACGGTCGTCATCGTCACTCACAACATGCAGCAGGCCGCTCGCGTGTCCGACAAGACCGCGTTCTTCAACATCGCGGGCACCGGCAAGCCCGGCAAGCTCATCGAGTTCAACGAGACTTCGACGATCTTCTCCAACCCCGAGACGGAAGAGACAGAGAATTACATCTCCGGCCGCTTCGGGTGATCTGAGGGGCCGTGCGGGGCCCGTGAGGCCCGTGGGGATTGCGGGGCCCGTGGGGCCCGTGGGGATTGCGGGGTCCGTGGGGCCCGTGGGGCTTGCGGGGCGCGTGGGGCCCGTGGGGCCCGTGGGGCTTGCGGGGTGCGTGGGGTGCGTGGGGTGCGTGGGGCCCGTGGGGCTCGTGAGGTCTATGGGCTGGTGAAGAGCAGGGTGGAGGGCGTCCGAGGGCTACCGAGCTCCCGGCGAGGAGGCCGCAGTTCCCAGCGAGAATGCCCAACGGTTGGTAACTTCATCTCGATCCCGGCGCATGGATCGAGACGAAGTTACCAACCGTTGCCTGCTTTCACGGCCTGGAGTCACCCCGCGAGGGCGCCGTCTCTACGACTGCCGCATCGTGGAAGCCACACGGGCTGCGGGCCAGCGGTGACCACTACTCCCCACGAGCACGGCAGCTCTAGCCCGAGCACAATGCAGTCCCTTTGACTTCACGGTCGACAGCCTCACAACCGAAGTACATGATGAGAACTGCAATTGCGTTTTTAGCCGTACCGCCACTTAGCCGTACCGCCAATTCGCCGCACCGCCAATCGGCTGTGCAGATTGCTCAATCAGGAGAATCCCATGACGCGCTAACTCATCTCCAGCCTGTTCCATTCGGTCGACGGTGTCGCTTCCGCCCCGAAGCATGTCGCTTCGAGGACCCTGTCCCCTGAAGATCTCACATCGTCCAATTCGACGCTCATCACCGGAGATCCCGTTGACTATGTCAGGACGCTCAAGGAAGGCACCGGAGCAGACATCGCAGTACAGGGCTCACTGTCCATTGTCAGTCAGCTGCTCGAGGCGGGACTCATCGACGCACTGACCCGGGCCCTCCATCCCGTGGTTGCCGGTGCCGGCCGTGGGATCTTCGATGGCGATGCACCCAAGCGCTTGTCTCTGACCGACGTGCAGAACACTTCCAAAGGCAACCTGCTCGTGACCAATGGGCCTCGGCAAGACTGAAGACTTCCAGCAGAACTGATCACTTCCGACAAGACTGATATCTGTTCGCCAGCCTGATAACCGCCGTCACCACTGATGCTTGTCGGCCAGCCTGATAGCTGCCGGCAGCGTCGAGGTCAGATTGATTCCCTTCTTCCTGCGCGTCTGAACATGGTCTGGGAGTTGCCTTCGCAATCAACCGAATGATCTTCCCAACAACACATCGCCGATATATCGTTATATATCGTCAGAGCGATACATTCAGACCTGGAGGTCATCATGAACGAGCCATTCAATCACGGAGGCTTCTCTCGCCGAGGCGGCGATTGGGGCGGTGCCAACATCTGGGAGGCAATGGAGCAGCTGCGCTCTTCCTTCAACCCCAAGCAGCCTTTCCGCATGAACCGCGGAGACGTCCGCGCCGGGATCCTCACACTGCTGGCTGAGGCACCCATGCACGGTTACCAGATCATCCAAGAGATCGAAGAACGCAGCGGCGGCAGCTGGAAGCCCAGCCCGGGATCGGTCTATCCGACGCTGCAGCTGCTCACGGATGAGGGACTCATCAGTGCGGAGTCCTCCAGCGGACGTAAGACCTATTCGCTCACCGAGGCCGGCCGCGAACAGGTCGATTCCGAGCAGGGGTCAAGTGCTCCGTGGGAGACGACGAAGAAACCCGAAGCGCCGAGGGCCGCGAATCTGGCCAAGGCAGGCGTCGAGTTGGCTCAAGCGGCAGCTCAGGTGGGCCGTTCCGGCAACAAGGAACAGGTCGCCGAGGCGGTCACCGTGCTCGAGGAGACCAAGCGCAAACTGTATTCGATCCTCGCCGAGGACTGACGCGTGAGGGAGAGAACCCTCCGGGCTCGCTACGGTCGGATCCTCCGCTTCGCCGCGGCTCAGATGGTCATGGCGTGGTGGTTCGAATTGACGCTGCCGCGGATCGGCCTGGGTCGGTTCGCGGCACGAGGCCGGATAGACCGTTGGCGTTCCACGGCCAAGCGATTTCGCACCCTGGCCGTGGAGCTCGGCGGACTGATGATCAAGGTCGGTCAGTTCCTCTCCTCAAGGATGGATGTTCTGCCGCCCGAGATCACCAAGGAGCTGGAGGGGCTGCAGGACGAGGTCGCACCTGTCCCGTTCGAACAGATCCGCACCCTCGCTGAGGCGCAGCTGGGGATGGAACTCAGAACTGCCTTCGTCTCCTTCGAGCCCCGCCCACTGGCTGCCGCATCCTTGGGTCAGGCCCATGCGGCCACGTTGAACCCGGAGGTGGCCGCGGAACTCGGATTCGCCGAGGTAGTCGTCAAGGTCCAGCGTCCCGGCATCGCCGATGTCGTCGGCGTCGACCTGCGTGCCCTGCGTCGGATCGCCGGGTGGCTCTCTCGAGTCCGGTTCGTCTCCCTCCGTGTCGATATGCCGGCACTGGTCGAAGAGTTCGCCCATGTCAGCCTCGAAGAGATCGACTATCTGCATGAGGCCGCGAATGCGGAGACCTTCGCCATGGACGCGGCTGCATCCTCGGCAAGCTCGGGGTCAGCGTCGGCAGCGTCTTCGGCGGCCGCATCGAAGGCTGCGTCTGCGTCGGCAGACACCGCTTCTTCTGCGTCCAGCTCGACCCGGGTGCAGGCTCCGCGGATCGTCTGGGAGCAGACCACGCCACAGGTGTTGACCATGGAAGATGTCACCGCGATCAAGGCCAATGATGTCACTGCACTGCATCGAGCCGGGATCGATCCCCACGAGGTGGCTGCGGTCTTTGCGCATACGATGTTCGACCAGCTCTTCCGCAATGGGTTCTTCCACGCCGATCCTCACCCCGGCAATCTCTTCGTCACCCCCGTCCACCCAGCCACCACCGCGGCGAGTGCGAGCTGGCATCTGACCTTCGTCGACTTCGGGATGATGGGGCATGTGCCCGAGAACCTGCGGGCGGGCATGCGAGAGCTCATCATCGCCGTGGCGCTGCGGGACTCCCGCCGTCTCGTCGCCAGCGTCGAACTCATCGGAGTGCTGCTCGACGGCGCGGACACGGAAGAACTCGAACGCGCTCTCACAGGGCTCTTCGCACGGTTCGGAGGCATGGGGTTCGCCCAGCTGCGCGACGTCGACGAAAAGGAGCTGCGGGCCTTCTCCACGGACTTCGAAACGGTGGTGCGCGACCTGCCCGTGCAGCTGCCGGAGAACCTCTTCCTCATCATTCGCTCACTGTCCATGGTCTCGGGTCTGTGCAGTTCGCTCAACCCCTCGTTCAATATCTGGGAGGTCGTCGAACCCTATGCGAGCGAGCTGATCGAAGAGGAGAAGGGCGGCGCCGCCGGAACAGTTGCGAAAGAGGCGATCAACTTCGTACGCCTGACGCTGGGCCTGCCGGGACGCCTCGACAGCCTCGTGCAGAGGCTCGAGGATGGCGAACTTTCGGTGGCCACGCCCAAACTGGATCGGCGGGTCGCCGGCCTCGAGCTCCTCGCCCGCGGGGTGATCTCGGCCGTGCTGTTCACTGGTTTCGTCATCGGCGGTGCGGTGCTGCTGCCGACGACGAGGCTGGGCGGCGTGGCGCTGCTCATCGCCTCGGCGCCGGCGCTCATCTACAGTCTGGCCACCCTGGTACGACACAGGACGCTCAGCCGCCGACACCGCCGCCAGTGAAACCACACGGTCATCCTGCCCCACCAGCAGCGCACGCGGAATCGGCCCGTCACTGCCGCCGAAAAGCGCGGGCATCAAGTCGCCTGGCACGGTAGGCATAGGTCGCCCAACCGAGCGCCAGAGCCCACAGCGGGAACAGGAGAGTCGGGCCGATCGTCACCCAGTTGCCATCGATGCTGACACCGTTGAGCAGAACCGAATGGATCATGCCCATGCCTCCGGTGAACATCGCCAATGTGACGATGCCGGCGGGTATCGTCGCGAGGAGGATGGGCACACGTCGTCCTACCAACGGCCCTGTCCAACGCGGAAATCTCTCTCCCCATCTCTGCACCAGCCCCAGGGTCAGCAGCGCTCCGAGCAGTCCGGCGATCGCCAAGGCGAGACCTGAATGCCACATCCCGACCTGGAGGCCTTCGGAATAGAACTCGGGGCTGAGGCCGAATGGGATACCCAGTGCCCACAGAATACGAGTGGATGCATAAATGACGGGAACAGCCACGGCCACGCCGACGGCGATCTTGGCACTGACTCGGACTGGCTGGCGACCCTCCGCTGCATCCACTGAGATCACCCCCGCAGTGGAGGCATCGGCTACAGAGGCATCCACGACCGCAGCATCGGCGCCTGCCCTGGAGCTTCGCCGGCGGCTCTCCAACGATGCCCACACCGCTATCCACAGCCCCGGGCCGAGCAGCATGAATCCCTGCCAGAGCACTGCGACGGGAATCGGTGGGAACTGCAGACTCAGCGTGTAGCCGAGGTACGCCAACACCAATGTGTCGGTGAAGACCACGGTGGTGACGAGGGTGAGGAAGACCGCGAAGATTCCAGCCGCTGCGACGGCTCTGCCGCGCAGTCGCGGCAGGGTCAGGAGGGTCGCTGCGAGAGTCAGGCTCAACAGCGCACAGGACCCGACCAGTGCTGCTCCAGCAGGGATGGAGAGATAGTCCAACAGCGTATTGTATTCGCCCGGTTCCGCATGACCGAACGGAGGAAGCAGTAGTCCGCTCCCCCACAGCACGGAGACGACCAGCATGGTCAGAGACCAGACCGCGCTCAGGCCGATCATGATGACACCGAGGTTGAGCGGCTGCGTCGATTGAGATGGATAGGCTGACTGTGTATAGCTCTGTGTTGTCTTCATGCTTCAACGCTCGCTCCGAAGCCGTCCTGGCAGACTCCCCCGAACGGGTGAACGGCATCCCTCACAGGGTGAAGCATGCCCCTCAGGGGGTGATGAATCCCGATTCGAAGGCTCTGATCACGGCTTGAGTCCGGTCCCTGGCGCCGAGCTTGCCGAGCAGCGAGCTCACATAGGTCTTGACCGTCTCACTGCCGAGGAACAGTTCACCGGCGATTTCCACATTGCTCAGTCCGCGCGCCATGAGTGAGAGCACCTCCTGCTCGCGATCGCTCAGCTGGGCAACACTTGCCAGATCTTCGCGCCTCCCCGCCTCAGCCGCCATCTCACGCACCTTCTGCGGATACAGGAGTACTTCCCCACTGGCCACGACGTACACGGCGCGGATGAGTTCCTCCGGCTGGGCCCGTTTGAGGACGAAGCCATCGGCACCGGCACGCAGCGCTTCGAAGACGTAGTCGTCGCTGTCGAAGGTGGTCAGGATAAGCACGCGAGGAGGGTCCTGCCGCGCCACGAGCAATCGAGTCGCTTCGAGTCCGTTGAGCTGCGGCATGCGCACGTCCATGATGACGATATCGGGCTGCGTGCGCTGGACGAGGTCGATGGCGTCGGCACCATCGCCGGCCTCGCCGACCACTTCGAGTCCGATGTCCGAGTCGATGATCGCCGCGAGCCCGGCACGGACCAACGGCTCATCGTCGATGAGGACCACCCTGATGCTCATGTCTGCCTCTCCTCGTCCGCAACTCGTACAATGCCGCTGTCTGTCGGCAGCACGGCCTCAAGCGTCCATGAGCCACCATCTGCAGTCCACCGAACTTCCCCGCCGAAGAGCTCAACACGTTCTCTGATCCCCTGCAGACCACGGCCTGCACCCGCATTGCTCCTCGCACCACTGGTGTTCACCACGCAGGCGTTGCTCACCGTCAACGTCACGAATCTCGCATCGACGCTGATCGACACCGATGCCCCCGGGTCTGAAGCGTGGCGAAGCGAGTTCGTCAGAGCCTCCCGCACGATCCGATGCAGCTCGTGCGCCACAGCTGAAGACAATGAGCCCATATCGCCGCTGATTCTCAGCTGAGTCGGGTGCCCAACTGACCTCGCTTCCTCGGCCAGGACCTCGAAGTCTTCGATCGTTCGCCGAGGTGGCTGTGCCGTTTCCGCACTGATGACGGTGCCATCGCCTGCCTCCAGATCGGCCTCCGTGCGGAGCAGCGCGAGAACGTGGTCCAACTCGGCCACCGCCTCACGTCCGGTGCGGGCGATTTCGTCAACGGCCGCCTCGGCGAGGGTGGGGTCTGTCTGCAGTGCGCGCTTGGCCACAGCCGCCTGCATCGTCGTCACGGTCAGCGCGTGGCCGATCGAGTCGTGGACCTCGCGGGCAAGCACCGTGCGGCGGAACCGGCGGGCCCGCTCGCGACCAGCGAGCTCAGCGCGGTCGGCCGCAGATGGGCCGAGAAGAACGAGCGCATAGTTCGGCAGGAAGTATCCCTCCACGACGATGACGGCGATGCACAATAGCAGGATTCCCACGGCGAGAGCCTGGATCAGCCCTGCGGGCAGCACGGTGGCTGCAGGGCGAGTCTCGGTTCCGATCAGACCGTTGGAGAGTTCATGAGCCTGCTGGGGATCGGCGCCTAGAACGATGGCGGCGGGGATGAGGACGACGGTCGTGAAGAGGAGCAGTGCGCCGGCGAAGGTGTGACCGAAGTAGAACAGGGCACCGCGCAGCCGATCGGCCGTTCGGGGCCGCCTCGGCGGGGTGGTGATTCTCAGTTCGAGCAGCTGCTCAGCCAGTGTGCGTTCGAGGGCGCGGATGACGGCGAGGAATGCCGGGACGCACAGCAGCACGAAAGCGATGATGCCGACGACGATGATGGTCAGCGAATCGGAGCGGTTGCCGACCTGGTTCGATGCAGTCACGATCCAAATCACGACCGCCGCGTAGGGCACAGCGATGACGCCGCCGATCAGCAGGACCAGCAGCCTGCGCCACAGCTTTGCCACGCGAGCCTTCACCGTCACCAGACTACCGTCGCAGCACTCGATCAGCCCGGAATACCGGGTGCATTAGAAAACCACGGCAGAAAATCCTCGACCGAACCCATCCACGCCACAATCCGCTCCGAATCAGGTGATGTACGACGAGAGTCTTCGAAAGGATCGTCATGAGCACTCACACAGTTTCATCATCAGCTCACACTTCCCGCACCAGCGTCCAGATCGTCTCAGGCCTCTTTGGTGCCGTGTTCCTCCTGGTGGGCATCCTGGGCTTCATCCCGGGCATCACCACGGACTTGGACACGATGATGTTCGCCGGGCACCATTCGCAAGCCGCACTGCTGGGGATCTTCCAGGTCTCAGTACTGCACAACATCGTCCACCTGCTCTTCGGCCTCGTTGGACTCCTCGGACTCAGGTCACGTGGTTTGGCGAAGACCTACCTCATCGTCGGCGGCATCGTCTACGCGGTGCTGTGGATCTACGGACTTGTCGTTCCGATGGAATCGATGGGCAACTTCGTTCCGCTCAACACCGCCGACAACTGGCTTCACTTCGTCCTCTCGGTAGCCATGGTCACGACCGGAATCATCTTCGGCCGGAAGGCTCACACCGCGCCACGAAAGTGAGGCTCTAACCGGTGAAGAGCCTGACCGCCAGGCCGATGCAGATCGCCAATGCCGCGGCCGCGGGGATGGTCAGCACCCAGACCCCGGCGACGGGCAGGATGAAACGGGCGCGGGCACGTCCCTTGCGTCCGGCGTACTGAGTGCCCAGAATCGCCGATCCGAGGATGAAGGTCAGCGACACCGGCACCCGCATGATGAGTGCCGCCGTGTACATGAGTACCGCGGCGGTGCCGTCGGCCGCCGCCGATTTCAGCGGATCGAGCCCGGCCATGCGCACCGACAGTGTGCGCACAACCCGCCAGCCGCTCAGGCCGGTGCCGATCGCCAAGGCTGCGGCAATGAGCAGTCGCACCGGCCAAGAGATCTCGATGACGGAGAGCTCCGTGTACGGGTTGGCGTCGACTGCCAAGAGACCGACCATGACCAGGGCCGCGATCTTCTGCGCATCCTGAACACCGTGGACCAGCGACAGAGAAGCGGTGAGCACCGAGTCGACCATGCGGGCACCCCGGAAGAGCGGCTTGGGCGGTGAAGCTGCAAAGGTCTTCGACAACAGAGCCGTGAGCCCCCAGGACAGCACGAACCCGAGAATCGGTGAGATCACGAGCGGCAGAATCACAGAGTTGAGGGCCTCGGCGGAGTTGACCGTGAAGCCCAGCACGATGCCTGCGCCCAGCAAGCCGCCGATAAGGCAGTGCGTGGAGGACACAGGCAACGCCAGGTAGTACGTGAACAGGCTCCACGCCGTTGCGGCGACGAAGGCGATGATCAGAGAGGTGAGGATAACCTCGGGGTCACCGTCGAAATGGACGATCTGGTTCGCCACCACCGAGGCGATCCCCTCGCCCAGCAGCGCCCCGATGAAGTTGAAGACGACGGCGAGCCCCAGAGCCCACCGAGGGTTGATGGAACGTCCGACGACGGCATTGCCGATGGTCAGCGCAGCATCATGGAAACCGTTCGAACCGGCGAAGATCACCGCGGTCACGATGACTCCCGCCAAGAGCAGATCCACGGACTACGACTCCTTGATCGCTATGGCGGCGACGACCTTGCCCAGCTCGGTGAAGCCGTATGCGGCACGAACGAAGGCCTGCCCCAGCTGGGAGACCGCGGTCATGTACGTCAGGCCGCGCTTCGAGTTCGGCACAGCGTCGGACATCCGCCACTGCAGTGCTTCGACTTGGTAGGTGAGGCGGTTGATGGCGTCGACGTAGTCCCACTGATCGAGCTTTCCCGGCAGCCGAGTGACCATCCTGGAGGTGTGGTCCGTCTGATTGGACAGGACTGCCAGGGTCTCGAGGACGCCCGAAGGCAGTTCGTCGAAGGCTTCGGAGGCGAGGACGAATCCGGCACCGTGGAGAAGGTGACAGATGTCGCGCATGTGATGACCGAGCAGGTACAGGTCATTGCGGTCGAAGGGGGTGATGTAGTTCTCGCGGAGCGCGCGAAGCACGGCGCCCATGTCTTCATCGGCCTGATCGCCGATCTCACGGAGACGGTCTGCGACCTGCCGACGTTCGCTGACTTCGATGCCGGAGAGTTCAGCAAGCACCAGATTGCATTGCCTCATCTGCCCGACCAGATCGGAGAGACGTTCGTAGAAGACAGTGTCCTGCGGTACTCGCTTGAGCCGCATGCGCTCCTCCTGCCCGGGGCCCGGTCGCGCCGGACGAATGTGCATGTTGCTTCAATTGTATTGTGCCGGACGCTGAACCGAGAGCGCCTCTCGGCGGTAGGCCGCTCGAAGCGGCTGAATTTGGAGCCCGGGGCTTCAGATCCAGCGTCCGGTGGCCACAAGGGCCACGCACAACGATACTCGTTCTCACCCATGAGTCCACCGCCGATGCGGGTGAACGGGAGTTGAAAATCTCACAATTCGCGCAAGGGGTCAGGTTCCCCACATAGGGTCAGGCTGTTCGCTCAGTCCAGTCCACCGTGGCGGTGGGAGATCGCGGCGTCCTTGAGATCCTTCGCGAACTGGCGCAGCCGAGTGGCGGCCCCGGAACTGTCGGTGCCTTCGGCGCACATGCCGACGAACGCAGCAGCACGCAGGAGGGCGATGACGACGTCCCCTCGGAAGGCTCCGGCCAGGATCTCATCGATGGCACGAGCCACCTCGTCGGGACCTGCAGGAAGCTCAACCCCGGCGAGGATGTCGTCGAGTCCGAGGCCATCGGTCATCTGGCGCTGCCCGGCGGAGAACATGTCGGCGAGCTCGCGCGGAGAGGTGAGGATCCATTCGCGCAGTGCATACAGTCGCCACAGCGCTCCCGGTGCGGAGACGGCGGGTGCCGCTGACCACATTTCGGCGATGACCTCGAGACCGATGTCATCAGCCAACTCCACGAACCGTTTCGTCGCGGCCTCATCACGCTGACCGCGCGAGTCTCCGAGGAGAAGCGCCGCGGTTGCATGAGAGGTCTCTGATCTGGTCACCGGGTCACTCGAATCGCTGATGGAATCGAGATCGGCCAGGGGTATCGGGCGGTGGAAGCGTGGCTGTGTCATCGTCAGAGCAGTCTAGTCCCCCGCTCGCGGCGGTGAATAGCTCAGAGTCAGTGATCGCCTCCCGGTCAGGTCGCATTCGCCCGGTTCACAGTGGCGACTACTAAACTGGTGACAAATTCGTGTCTGCGACCAGCAGGCGACGAGTGCAGACAACGAAGAGGAACTCCCGTGGCAAAATCATCAGTGGCGAAGAAGGGCCTGGACAAGGCAGCGAAGTTCGCTGTCAATGAAGACGGGTCCCTCAATCCCCGCGCCCAGTCGATGCTGTCGAGGCTTCTCTCGGTCCAGCGCCCAGTGGCTCTGGCCTATGTGCGCAGCCTGCGTCGCCGGAATCCGGAGGCGACTCCGGAGCAACTCATCAAGATCATCCGTCGGCACTATCTCACGCTGACGACCTCGGGTGGCGCAGCAGTCGGTGCCACCGCCGCTGTTCCCGGGCTCGGCACGACAGCCGCCTTGGGCGTTGCCACTGCTGAGACCGCAGGATTCCTCGAAGGCACCGCGCTGTTCGCGCAGGCGATCTCCGAGATCCACGGACTGCCCGTCCAGGATGCCAAACGTGCGAATGCGCTGGTGCTGGGGCTCATGCTCGGCAAGGACGGGAAGAATCTTGTCCAGAAGTTCGGCAAGCAATCCGGCGGTACGGAGTCGATGTTCGGCAGTTGGGGGTCGACAGTGACCAAGCAGCTGCCGGCTCCAGTGGTCGACCTGTTGGTGCGGAAGCTGCGCAAAACCTTCGTCCGCAAGTTCGCCGCACGTGCCGGTGGTTCACTCGTCGGTCGCCTGATGCCCTTCGGCATCGGCGCGGTCATCGGCGGTGTGGTCAATGCTCAGATGGCCCGCAAGGTGGCCAATGAGTCGACCGAGGCCTTCGGGGCCGCACCTGCGATCTTCCCGCTGGAGACCGACCCCGAGTTCGTCGCGCCGAAGAAGGACCGCAAGCTGCTGGCAGGTCTGAAGAACATTGCCGCACTGCGCGGAAAGATCAAGAAGAACAAGGCCATCGAATCAGATGTCATCGATGAAGCCGCCGAGGAGGATCTCACCGCACCGGATGCCCTGCCTCGCACCTACACCGGTGACGATCATCCCGAACTCGGCAAATGATCGACGTGTGAAGTCCGCAGGTCATCGCCGCGAACCAGTTTGAGTATTCGGGCCCCTTACCTCTAATATTATTGAGTCTCCAACTACACCGTTATGACGCATGTTCATGCGGTCGTGTTGAGGCGGGGCCTCTAGCTCAGTTGGTAGAGCAACGGACTTTTAATCCGTGGGTCGTGGGTTCGATCCCCACGGGGCCCACCCAGGGGTAGTTCTCGAAATTTCGGGGAGTAGGTTCGCGAAATTCCGCGACATCATCTGGGCATGTGCAAAATCTTCGATTACAGCGTCGATCCGGCTGTGTTGCTTGAGATTGACGACAGCGCCGAGCCCATGGCTCCCAAAAATTCACCCAAACAGCGAGCCCGTACCCGTTTGAGATCGATTTCGGGCACTGGCCTTCGCCTTGAGAGTGTCAGTTACTTGAAGTGGAAAATGGCTTCAGCCAATTGATATCGTCATCAGCGTTACCCGGTGGCGGTTGGTCTGATTTCCGCCTGATTCTATGAGCGAATGGACGAGTCTTGGACCGTTGCGGCCCTGACGGACGCCAGATTACCTCTTCAGCGGGAACATTCGGTGCCCCCGGATCCCATTCGTATGCCGAGATCAAGACTTCTATATTATTTGCAGCGACTAGCAGCGCGACCAGAATGCCGGTTTTATTCGTCCCGAGCACTCGGGTACTGCCACGAGCCAATCGAGAATGATGATATTTAACGCTGGCGTTGTAGGACTCGACGTGGTTTCGTCGGTTGTAGTCCAACTTCCACTTCCTCGTCCCGTACGGGTGCCTCTGACGAAGTTGCAGGTAATCGCCAGGACCCAGAGTCGGTGCCAACGAGCAAGCGCAACCGTCGGGATCACAGTCAAGCGTAGGTCGTGTCGCAGGACTCAGGCGCATTGATTTCTCGTTGTTCGGGCACCGAACTCGACCGGTCAGCGCCGGACCCCGCACTCTTTGAGTCCCGCGATGGAGATCTGCAGGTCCCTGCCGAGCAAAGAGGTACGGCAAGCGTTCGTCGTACTTAGCGACTTTCTCCGCAATTTCAGTTTTGGTGTCACCAACCCGGAAACCAGGAAGCTTTCGCAGCCGAGTCGGCAGGGAGTCAACGAACAGTGCACCGTCAACAAAAATGGTGTGCGGTTTCGGGCCCGGACGGACACCTCGCTGATTGGTATGCAGGTCGAATACTTGCTCAATGCCACGATTGCCGAGTTCTTGCGCCCAGTTCTCCACTCTCAGGTACGAATAACCACGATCGACCAATACAGTCGTGGGT
The DNA here is from genome assembly GCF_014897515.1 of Brevibacterium sp. FME17. Taxonomy (NCBI): domain Bacteria; kingdom Bacillati; phylum Actinomycetota; class Actinomycetes; order Micrococcales; family Brevibacteriaceae; genus Brevibacterium; species Brevibacterium sp. FME17. The sequence continues at coordinate 9,117 of NZ_JABUYD010000031.1, read as the reverse complement.
CGACAACCGTGCCGAGACAGAGCATCAAGAACGCCCAGTCCCCCAATTGCCTTGTAGCCGCCAGCTGGCCGGATCGAGAACGCCGTAGTCAACGGCGCAAGCGTCTCGGAAGGGTCTTCTGACACACAGGTAGCAAAATGGAGATCCCACCCAACAAACACCGCCTTCGGTAGAAAATTCTTCCCTGCCCGATATCCTTCTCGCGCATCGGGATCCACCGAGAATTGCCGACGCCCATCGTGACCTACACGTGGGAACCCGGGTTCGTTGGTACCAGATTTCGAGAGTTTCACCTCGGGTTCAGGCAGTGACCCCGGCGCAATATCGGGCACCGTCCCCCAACCTCGACGGCGTGTATGAGCTTCATAGTCAGTCGAGTCCACCGCCACGCTCGGTCGAGCCTTCAGATGCTGAGGGAGGACACCACTAACAATGAGAGTCGTGAGTTCGTCAAGGGTCATCCCCAGTCTCGGCGGTACGATTTCACCAGTCTCAAAATTGATCGTTTCTTCAACGGAACGAGACAGGTCTACCAGTGCCCGATCCACTTGCGAGTACGAAGTAGCCCATTTGTTGGCGGCCATGGGAAACTGCCCATAGGCGGACAGTAGAAATGCCCACTCCTGGCCAGTAAGACTGCCCAGTGACGGCCAACAGTGGCAGTCATCCGCTCTTGAACCGTGGCAGCGAACTCAGAATCTACCGCTGCGATTGCACGCCGAAGAACCTGATTGGTGACAGGATCAACGATGGCAGGTTCACGCCTGGGCATCGAGACCAGCCGCTTTGAAGAAATACTCGCGATCTTTAACCCGGACAGGAATGTAGGGAGCGAGCCCTTCAAGGGACTTCGCCGATACTGTGCCCGCCAAAGTTTGGAACTCACTGATCCGGACGTCGTCGCTGAGAATGCTGACCATCCAAGTGATGCGCAGCCGCCGGCACCGCAGTGGCGGAAGATGAGCAGGCAATTCAATGCCCTTAATCATTGCCCCCATGGGATCGTTGACTCGCTGAGATACTCGTCCAATCAGCGGCCCCACAGGATACCTAGAGCACAAGTCTTTGAGCGCCTCCACGAATGCGACTCGGACGGGAACAATCCGATCCGAAAGCTTGATGACCCACAACCGCTTGTCACCGGGGTGCCGTCCCACGTGTTCGGCCGCAGTCACCGAGAGGATTTCAGAAGCTTTCAGCCCAGCCCCAGCACCGAGAACCAATACGGTAGTCAACACGCGCTGCCTACGATCATTAGACTGCGCCTGTGCCGCTTCCCAAAAACCCGCGATGACGTCGCCGCTGTATGGGGCCGACAGCGTTGACAATCTCGGATACTTCACTGGCGGGGGCTCCGCCGACGATTGGGCCCGGGCTACTCGCCATAGATGCGACCGCACTGAGCTCTTACTGCTCCACTGCAGATTCCCGAGACCCGTCGCGACGAAACGGTCGATCATATCCGACGACATAATTCGCCCCATATCCAATGGGACATCTTGCCGAATTGCCCACGCCGTGAGTTGAGTCGTATAACGGGCGGCGAACAAAGCTGCACGCGGCGACCCGTGTTCAGCTTTCCCAACAACCGCACGAACTTTTGTCCGGATCGCGTTCCACTCAGCCGGACTCACCGATGCTGATGACGGTTCATAAACCGCGACGACGATACGGGGATCGCTGACCCGGTGGCCACCAATCGAGACTATGCCGACCATAAGAACACGCACACGACGTTGAGTGGAACATGATCATTGACCTGCGTTAGAGTAAAAGGGCATAATGGACGCACTGGTCCCTCCAAAAGATCAGTTCAAAAAATGAGCAGAACGCCAGGTCTGCAGTAACAACGTTGAAGAGGATCCGAGCTGCTACTCGGATCCTCTAGCGTTTTCAGGCACTATCCGGCGAGTCAACCACCTCCGGTTTCAGGGCATCATTGATCAGCAATGTCATTGTCGCTGATATCGTCGAATCTTGCTTAACCGCAGTCTCATAGACCAGAGCGGCTGTATCAACGGGGAGGCGGACCTCAACCCTGCAAACAGACCCGGACTCTAAGGGTCGAAGTCGCGGGCGTCCACGATGAGCCGGAGAGAAAGTCACACTGCATCCAATCAATGTCCATTGAACAATTCACCTGCAATCCGTACACCTCAGATTGCAAGCTGCCTCTCTCTCAATAACCGACAATACCGGAATAATCGCGCCCACTCCATGATTTCAGCCGAGAAGTTCGGCATTCGCCGCACGCGGTGAGGCCAGCAACGAATACAAGGAACGATCGAGCCAGACTGGATCGCCCCGGCTCTCGCGGTGTTCGAGAACGCGTGGGACCGGTTCATCCCGTTCCTGCAATTTCCGCCCGCGCTGCGCCGGGTGATCTATACGACGAACGCGATCGAGTCGTTGAACTACCAGTTGCGCAAGGTCACGCAGAACGGGACTGATGCAGGGTTTGGTGACATCTAATCTGGCTTGTACACAGGCAAGCCTGGAAGGATAGACACCATGCCCCAGCCCTACCCGAAAGAGTTCCGCGACGACGTCATCCAGGTCGCTTTGAATCGGGACTCGAAGACCACGATCGCCCAGATCGCCAAGGACTTCGGAATCCATGTAGGCACCCTGAACCAATGGTTGCGCCAGGCCGAGATCGATGCCGGCAACAAACCCGGCAAGTCCACCGACGAATCCGCAGAACTGCGAGAACTAAGGCGGCGGACTCGCCTGCTGGAGCAGGAGAACGAGGTCCTGCGCCGTGCTGCCGCGTATTTGTCGCAGGCGAATCCTGCTGATCAATTGTGCTCTACCCGCTCGTGAGAGAGCTCGCCGTCGACGGGATCCCGTCGCGGTGTCAGAGGGGGTACCTCCCGCTTGAGAGCGAAGCGCGCGGGGGAGCGGGTACTCAAGCTCTCCCGCCAGCCCTACTACCGATGGCTGGCAGCACCGATTCCCGAAGCCGACGCCATCGAGGCGTATCGGGCCAACGCCTTGTGCGACGCCCACCGTGATGATCCGGAGTTCGGATACCGGTACCTCGCTGACGAAGCCGAAGCGAGCGGGCAACCCATGGCGGCACGCACTGCGTGGCGGTTGTGTTCGTCCAATGCCTGGTTCTCGGCTTTCGGCAAAGGCCGGGCCAAGAACGGGAAGAAGCCCGGTCCACCCGTCCACGACGATCTGTGCGCGGTTGTCGATGCCGACGGTCAGACACGGCACGAGTTCAGAGCTGATGCCCCGAATCAGCTCTGGCTAACCGATATCTCGGAGCACCACACGGCTTGAATTCCAGCAGTCGTTGCAACACCGGGCTTCTTACTGAGGTTCCAGTAAAGCACGAAGTCGTTCTCCCGGTGTCTCCCAGTTCAAACTTTTTCGTGGTCGAGCATTGAGTTCCGCAGCCACATCCTCGAGCTCCATGGGAGCATGGCGGGACAAATCGGTGCCCTTGGGAAAGTACTGGCGCAACAGTCCGTTGGTGTTCTCGTTACTCCCGCGCTGCCAGGGACTGCCCGGGTCGCAGAAGTAGACGTCCATGTTGGTCGCTGTATGAAACGCGACGTGTCCAGACATTTCGGTGCATTGGTCCCACGTTAACGATCGCCGCAGAGTCTGGGGCAGCTCACTGACGGTCTTCACAAGACCGTCTCGGACCGTCTCGGCAGTGTGGTCGTGGGCAAGGCGGACAAGAGTCACGAACCGACTGGACCTTTCGACGAGCGTGGCGATCGCGGACCTGCTCTTCGTTCCGATGATGAGGTCGCCTTCCCAATGTCCTGGTATGGCACGGTCATCGGCTTCAGGGGGTCGGTCAGCGATCGAGGCCATCTCATCGACAAACCGTTTCGTCCTGTGTGCTGGATCTCGTCGGGGTTTGCGCACTGCACGTCCGCGACGCATCAGTGCCGCGATCTCGCGCCCCAGGCCGCCATGGCCCTGGACGTAGATCGACTGGTAGATCGTTTCCGTGCACACACGCATTCCCTCATCATCGGGGAAGTCCTTGACCAGGCGGTGGCTGATCTGTTCCGGTGACCACTTCTTGCTCAGCTTGCCCTGAATGTAGGAGCGCAACCTACTTTCCGCTTCGAGCTTACGCACTCGTGGCCGCGGCCGACGAGATGTCGCCATTCGATGCGCGGTATAGGGAAGATACCCCAGCGTGATGGTGGCATTGCGTGCCAGTTCCCGACTAGGGCGTGTCTCCTTAATATAGGTAGCGAGCGTTGAAACACTGGCCGCATGTCGACTCGCAGAATGATCACAGACGACTTGTGGGACGCGATCGCCCATCTCTTCCCGCAACGAGCCGGGCGCCGCGGCCGCCCTTGGGCCGACCACAGACTCATACTCGAAGGCATCTGCTGGCGCTACCGCACCGGTAGCCCCTGGCGTGACCTGCCTGAAGAGTTCGGACCCTGGCAGACCGTGTGGAAACGACACTTCCGCTACGCCACCGATGGCACCTACGAAGCGATCCTCCGAACTGTCGCCCAGGCTGGACTGATTCCTGATGACACTGAGGAATCGATCGAGGAGTTCCTCGCCGCCGACTCTACGATCGTGCGTGCCCACCAACATGCTGCCGGTGCCCGCACGGACTCAGCTGGTGCCCAAGCCACAGGCCACACAGGGGGCAGGTTTGAACTACAAGGATCCGCCGATCGAGCCTGCTGATCACGCCCTGGGACGGTCCCGGGGAGGAATTTCGACGAAGATCCATGCTCTGACAAACGTTCGGATGAACATCGTCGATCTCGTCCTCACTCCCGGACAGGCAGGTGATAATCCGGTCTTCATACCGCTTCTGGATCAGTATCGTGCGGATCATCCCGGGATGAGAGTCCATGCCGCAGCCGACAAGGCGTACTCGCATCCATCGACCCGCAGTAGACTGCGCGCCAGACGGATACCCCATACGATTCCCGAACGCGACGATCAGATTGCACGGAGAAAGGCGAAAGGCTCTTCTGGTGGCAGACCGCCGAAGTTCGATGCCCAGAAATACAGGGATCGCAATGTCGTCGAGCGTGGCTTTTCCCGATTGAAGCAGTGGCGAGGCATTGCCACACGCTTCGACAAACATGCTCGATCATTCGCGGGTGGCGTTCAGCTGGCAGCAACGATCTTGACGCTCAGAACCATTTAAGAGACACGCCCTAATCGTCGACGGGCTTCGTCCCAGCTCCTTTCCGATGGTGCGCATCGATTCTCCGTTCCTGGCCAGGTCGTGGATCTTCTCTCGTTCGTCCAGGTTCAGGAAGCGGGAATCGATTGGTGTTTCGAGGCGCTCAACATCGACGGGAGTGCCTCGTGTGTAGGCTTTGCGTGGGGTGTTCACAGTTTTCAGTATCGCCGATTGCCGGTAGCGAACAACCCGTCTATCAGGATAGATGCGCCCGCCGGTGAATTGTTTGATGTCTTTGTCCCAGTCCTGGGCTGAGCGTTGATCGACACCGACCTGCGTAGCGGCCTTGCTGCGAGGGGTGCCAGCGGCTCTGAGGGCTTTGAACTGTGCGCGTTTGGCTCGTGTGTCTGTTCCGGTGAAGATACCGGCCTGGTGGGCCCATTTGTAGCAGGTGACTCGCACGAATCCGAGTTCTCTCGCGACTAGGGAGACATTGCCTGAGGCTTTCAACCGTTTGAAGAACTCTGCCTTGTCTTCGTCAGTGTAGGAACGATTTTTTCCTCGTGGCGTCGATATGCCTGCTTCGCGACGCCATCGGTAGCATGAGTCCACGCTGACACCGAGCTCGGCAGCGACTGCACGGATCGTGCCACCGCGATCGAGGCGTCGGAAGAATTCCTCTCGTTCTTTCGCCTTGTACTGGACGTTGTCTTTGCCTCGTGGTCGAGCCACCACACACTCCCTTGATCTGGGGTGTTGCAACGATGGCTAGAATCCAAGGGGTCGGAATATAGGTGATGTCGGCGACCCATAAACAGTTCGGACCATCAGCTGTGAACTCGCGTTCTACGAGATCCTCCGGACACTCCTCGGCCCTTGCCGAGGCCGTCTTCGGGCGCTTCCGCCTCCGCCGGACACCATCGACACCCAGCTGGCGCATCAACCGCTCAACCGTGCACCGAGCGATATTCCCGAACCGGTCCGCATACTCGCGGTTGATCGCCTTCCGCATCTTCCGCACCCCGTAACAGGAATAGTTGGGACTGCTGAAGGTTTGGTTGACTCCTGGGTTTATGCCGCCAGGGCGACGGCCTTTTGGTGAACAAGCTCGTATTCAACCGGGGTCAGTTTACCCAAACGTCGCTGTCGACGCTTCCGGTGATAAGTCCGCTCGACCCAGTGGATGATCGCTGTGCGCAACCTCGCTCTCGTGTCCCAACGGCCCCGATCGAGGACGTTCTTCTGCAACACGGCGAAGAACGATTCCATCGCCGCATTATCACCAGCAGCACCGACCCGACCCATCGATCCGACGAGCCCGTAATGCCGTAGAACCTGCTGGAACTTCCGAGAACGAAATTGCGAGCCGCGATCCGAGTGAACGACACACCCGGCAATCATTCCAGACCCGCCACGACGGGCCACAGCATCATCAATCGCCGCCACAGCCAGGCGAGATTTCATCCTCGAATCGATGGCATAGCCGATGATTCTGTTGCTGAACACGTGGCGGTTTCAAGGAGCCAACGCAACACCTTCATTCGGAGGTTGTCGTGACGGTTTCTTGGAACGATCGGTGCGTCGCGTATTCGATGCTCCTAGAGGGCGCTTCTGCACAGGGAACGGCGAGGCGGTTCCGTGTGAACACGGGAGCGGTCGTCGAGTGGGCAAGACTAGCGGGTATGGTGATCCAAATGGGGGCCCGAGGTGGCATCGAGCCCGTCAACAGTTTAATGGCAGTGCCAGATCCCCGACGCGCGTACCGCCGCTTGGCCCACGAAGACCGTGTCTTCATCGAAATGGCAATCAACAGCATGCCCGCCTGGTCGATACGGGCAATCGGCCGGCATCTTGGTGTCGCTGCATCGACTGTTTCACGGGAGCTTCGACGCCACCGGGTCGAAAGTGGACGAGGCCGTGGTGCGTCGCGGGAAACGAAATATCATGCCGGAGTCGCGCATCACCACACTATGCGCTCGCGCGTGAGGACACGGACTGGCAAGCTTGATTGTAGTGAGTTGCGGTCGCTCGTTGTCTCGGGTTTGAATGAGAAGCACTCTCCGCAACAGGTCGCGGGGAGGCAGCGAATAATGTTCCCTGATCGGCCGGAGCTGTGGGTGTCGCACGAAACGATCTACCAAGCCCTCTATGTCCAGGGTCGGGGATCGTTGCGCCACGAACTGACCGTGGTCAAGGCGTTGCGTTCAGGCCGGACTCGCCGAACACCGGCCTCACGACTACCGTCCCGCGATGTCCGGCCGTGGCTAGCGGGGTCTCGGATCACAGACCGGCCCGCTGCCGTTGCCGATCGTGCTGTCCCTGGGCATTGGGAGGGCGATCTCGTTGTCGGACCCGATAACTCCGGGGTCGTGACGCTCGTCGAGCGAAACACTCGCTTCGCGTTGATAGAACGCCTTCCCGGGTCCCGTGACTCGGCCACGGTGATCGATGTCATCCGGCACCAGATCATGGGCCTCCCGGAACAGTTCCGGCAAACTCTGACCTGGGATCAGGGGCAGGAAATGTCGAGACACAAGGACTTCACTATCGCGACTGGATGCCCGGTGTTTTTCTGTGACCCGCATTCGCCCTGGCAGCGAGGCTCAAACGAGAACCTGAACGGCCTCATCCGCGATTACTACCCGAAGGGCACCAATTTCAATAACGTCTCCGACGACGCAATCGAGGGACTGGTCGATCAGCTCAACGATCGTCCTCGGAAGACTCTCGGATTCCATACTCCTCGTGAGAGACTGAACCAACTCATCAGCAGTGTTGCGTTGGCTCCTTGAAACCGCCCGTCCTTGACCGCGCACATGTACAGCTTGCCCTCACTGGTGTGGTGTTCGGTAACGTCGGTCAGCCACAACTCGTTGATTGCCTTGGCAGTGAAGTCGCGTTCGACGAGGTCGTCACACACTGGCGGGCCGGGCTTCTTGCCGTGTTTCCGGGCTCGTTTGATCGTGTGCGAGAACAACTGCTGCTGCGAGCACAATCGCCACACACGACGCTCTGACGTCTGCAGACCCGCGGCGTGGAGTTCATCGGCGATGAACCGGTGCCCGAACTCGCCGGTCGTCCGTATGAACGTCGTAGGCGGCATTGATCAGATGTGCCTCGTCCCAGTCCCGAGCTGAAACCGGATGAGCGCACCACTTGTAGAACCCCTGCTTGGTAAAGCCGAGCACCCGACAGGTCACTGCCACCGGCACCCCGGTGGCAGCAAGGTCAAGGACCAGCGGGTACATCATTTTGGGTGATGGCCACCGAGCTTCAAGTTCGCTTGCGAGAGGTAGGCTGCGGCCTCGCGGAGGATCTTGTTCTCCCGCTCGAGCTCGCGAATGCGTTTCAGTGCTGCCGCCTGGGCGCGTGACTCCTCGACATCACGGGCGGGTTCGAGTCCGTGCTCGCGTAGCCGCGAGTCACGCACCCAGGCCTGGAGAGCTGACTTCGAGATACCGAGGTCGGCACACACCTGCTTCTGGGTCATTCCATCGTCCAAGAGCTCGAGCGCTGATTGTTTGAACTCATCGGTGTAGATCTTTGGCATGACTTCTATCCTTCCTGGAATTTATCCAGTCGTGAAGTCAACCAAACCTTCAGCAGTCCCTTCTCGACTCGTAGGCGAGCCAGTTCGTCTTCGGGCGTCTCCAGGTGATCAGCGGTGCTCGTCGGCACCTTCCCAGCGGCCTTTCGCGCTTGGAACACCCACGTCTTGATCGCGCCTCTGGAGACACCGAGGTCAACGGCGACTTGGGAATAGGACATGTCGGTATGAGTCTCGTACAGCTCGACGGCGTCGGCTTTGAACTCATCGGAGTACTTCTTCTTTGGCATGGTTTCTACTCGCATTCTCCGGCCCATTATGGGCCAGACCCAGCGTGTCCACCACTCAGGGTTTATCCCCGTCCCTCCTTTTCATCCCTACTTCCATTGCGGAATCGGCACTGAGTCCCTTCGCCATGTGGTCGGCTTTCCCGACCTCG
>NZ_JABUYD010000030.1:0-39752 GCF_014897515.1 Brevibacterium sp. FME17 | reverse complement strand
GCCATTGCTTGACGTAGGCAAACGAACGCTCGACGACATTGCGGTTCCGATACGCGGCGGCATCGAAGGCCCGCGGCCGCCCACCTTTGCTGCCGCGTTTCTTTCGAGTCGCGATCTGGTCCTTCTTCCCCTGGACCACTGTACGGATTCCGCGCGAACGCAGGTATTCGCGGTGGCCTCTGGACCCATACGCACGATCAGCTAAGACCGCGTCCGGGCGTGTGCGAGCACGACCGCCACCAGCCCGTGGCACTCAAATGTCAGCCAGTACCTGCGGTAGAATCACCCCGTCGTGACGCTGCCCACCGGTGACTACCACTGCCATCGGCCGGCCCTTACCGTCGACGGCATGGTGGATTTTCGTCGTCAGCCCACCGCGTGAGCGACCGATGCCATGTCCGGCTGGTTCACATTCCTGATCGGGCAGATTCTTGTAATTCGACGTAGCCCCCTGTGTCCTGGTCAGGGCGCGTCGTGTTCGTCGCGTGCTGGTGGGCACGATTGATGGTGCCGTCGACGGAGATGTTCCAGTCGATGTCACCGGCAGCATCGGCTTCAGAGAGCACGCGGGCCAGCACACGGTCCCACGTGCCGTCAGCGGCGTAGCGGCGGTGGCGTTTCCATACCGTCTGCCAGGGGCCGAAGTGCTCACGAGGCAGGTCGCGCCAGGCGATGCCTGCACGATATCGGTACACGATTCCCTCGACGATCCGACGATTGTTCTCAAACGGTCGGGCTCTCTTGCCGGCATTCGAGGGCAACAGTGGTTCGATTCGCGCCCACTGCTCATCAGTGAAAACTCGGTGTCGTTGTTTTGTAGTCACGTCCCCACCGTGTCAGTGCTGGAATGGTCAATAAAGGAGACACGCCCTAGTCGCAAGGCCGTGAAGTTAGGGTTGGTTCTCTCGTGTCACGGAGGCGCGCCGTCCAGGACACGAATATCAAGTCGTGCTTTGCGGCAGGACCGGTCAACGACCGGGCCGCGGGCCTGATACTTCGAGATCGCGCGTTTGACGATCCGCGGGCAGACTCGCAACCGTCGCGGTGGGAGCGGATCGGCGAGCACACGGGCGCCGATGGCTCCCACGAGGTCGACTGGGGCAGTGTCGATGGCGTCTGTGGCGAGGACGACCTGATCCTTGGCCGCTTGCCACGCGATCGTGAAACTCCCGCGATCAGGATCGAGGCTCTGACTGTAAGCGGCGTCGCTGATCGTGGTGCGCACCAACTGATAGACCACCAGCAGAGCGTAAATCTCCTGGGCCACACCGCTTGCCGTGCGTGCCCGCAGGACACGGCCGGCCAACATGGACGACTTCAGTTCCAGGAAGGCCGTTTCGATCTCCCACCGCTGGTGGTAGAGATCAACGAGCTGGTGGGCCGGATAGTGGGAGGCATCCAACAGCGCCGTGATCAGTCGGTAGTGATTTCGAACTCGGCCGGTCGACGTCGTGATCACGACGTTCGCGTCGATGACGCGGACGGTCAGTGCCCCGATTCTGCTGGTGTACGACCCGTCCCGGTGGCGGGCCAAGACGGGTAGGCGCCTTCTCGTCTTGCCTCGGATGAGAATGTCGGCTCCGGTGGCGGCGATGCCAGTCATGATGGTGGTGGCGTCGAAGTTGCGATCGGCGAGGACGAGCATCCCTGTCTTCATGCTGCCAAACAGGCCCGGAGTCAGGGTAGTTTCCCCGGTGGTGGTCGGGGCGAAGACCGCGTCGATGATCGTGCGGGTGCCACAGGTGAGCAGGGCCAGGAGTCTGGTCTGTGGGTAGCTGGTTCCACCGTGATTGCCGGCTTGTTTCGTGTAGCGGGTCCGGACTGCGGGTTCGTCGGCGACACTCAGGATCGTGCCGTCGATGGCGGTGATCAGGTGGTTCTTCCACCACACGCCGTTGCGTGCGGGTGTGGCGCCTTCGGGCCCGCGCAGGAGGTTGAACAGCCATTCCAGGGGTGCTGAACCGATCCGGCGACGGGCTTGGGACAAGCCACTGGCCGAAGGTCTCGGCAGCGGCGATCGTCGTCGGGACATGAGCTTGGCCCACACGCCCTTGTAGCCGATGTCGGGACACAAGCACGCGGCCAGCAGTAGGTAGACCACGACTCGAGAGGGGATGCCGCGCAGACGTTTCTGCACCGTCGACGTCGCATGGAGTGCGGCATCAACCATTTCAGTGGGTATGAGACGGGTGAGTTCGCCGAGGTGGCCAGGAGTGTACACATCGTCGGTGGTGTGGTGAGCTGCAGTTTCGGATTGGTCGCTTGTGAGAGGATGAAAGGGCAACGGAGCTCCTGGGGAAGTAGGAGTTTCTTGGTCGATACTCTCTCTACCGGAGTTCCGTTGCCCGACCCCCTCCGACACGCTCAGTACGGGTCATTGACCCTGCCGCGAACCGCTTAACTTCACGGCCCTGGTACTAGCCCGCGAACGGCGGGGCAAGAACATCACCGTCAACTCTGTCGCTTCGGGGCCGACCGCCACGGAGTTGTTCCTCGACGGCAAAAGCGAGCAGGCTATCCAGAATCTGTCCAGTACACCTCTGCTGGAGCGCCTCGGACAGCCCGAAGACATCGCGAAGACAGTGGCTCATCTCGCCGGGCCTGCCCGCTGGATCAATGGGCAGACCATCTTCGCCAACGGCGGTCTTGCTTGAGTAACTCTCCGCGAGGAGTCTCGTTTGGCTCAGGCCCGCGTCTCTCCGTTGTCAGTGAGCACGTCGACCTCTGCATCGAAGAGTGCGTCAGCATCAACGCTCATGGCGTGAAAGGCTCCGCCGAGCTCGAGACTGACGAAACCGTGAAGCCGCGACCACACCCGCACCGCGAGCCGGAAATTCGGAGCTCCCGTACTCCGCGCGTGCAAGACCTCAGCACTGCCGAGCGGGTTCACGGAGGCCTCCGACCCACCCTCGATTTCCCCGAGGACGACACCCATAAGTGATCGCCCGGCTTCGGAGATCTGCGTGGAATGCGCGTCGTATCCGGGCAACGGCGGTCGGAAGAGCAATTCGTATCGGTGCGGCTGCTCCCGCGCCCACAGCCGGTAGGCGCGGGCAAGCCGGCGAATACGAGCGCTCACGCTTGTCCCGCGTTCGCCGGCCCCCACGGGCCGCGCCAGAGCATCCCGGAGACCACCGTAGGCATCAACGACAAGGCTGTTCAGCAGTTCATCCCGATTAGCAAAGTAGCGATAGAGCGCAGGCCCGGAGACGCCGAGCTCCTTCGCGATCGCATTGAGCGATATCGCCTGCGCTCCGCCATCGGCGAGCTGTTCGAGCGCAATGATCTTCACATCATCGCGCACCTGCTCCCGAAACCTCTCGCGAATTGGTGTGCGGCGAGGTTCTGCTTCCATAGTGCGATCCGTTCTCTCATTCCAACATGCTGTCGCCTCAGACCAACGTTATCAGTTCCTGCAAATGCTTGACATCAAACCCTAGTGCACTACATACTCATTCGTGTTAGAAGTTGTAACTTCCACAGTCGGCACTCCTTGAAAGGTCCAGTAATGGCACTCAGAATTTCGGCACCCGTCGTAGCAGGACGGGAGCAAACGCCCCGTCGCGGATGGGCGATGGCTGGCCTATCCGCAGCCATGTTCGTCGTGATCCTCGACGTCTCGATGGTGAACCTGGCAGGTCCGACCATCCGCGAAGGGCTCGGCCTCACCAGCACCGAGCTGTCCATCGTCGTTGACAGCTACCTCGTTGCATTTGCGGGATTGCTGCTGCTCGGAGGGCGGATCGCTGATGTCCTCGGCGGTCGCCGCGTCTTCTTCGCCGGCCTGCTTATCTATATCGCTGCGTCAATCCTTTGCGCGCTGGCACCATCGGGCGAGGTCCTGATCGCCGGCCGAGCTCTACAAGGCATTGGCGCCGCGGTCGTCACTCCGTCCGCCTTGTCAATCGTGGTCGGCTTGTACCCCGATAGCAGGGAACGCGCCCGCGCGCTCGGAATCTGGGGAGCTGTCGCAGGGGCAGGCAGCCTTCTTGGCGTAGTGCTCGGCGGAGTCGTCACGCAGATCCTCGGATGGCAGTCGGTCTTCTGGATCCCCGTGCCGATCTCGGTCGCAGTCGGCATCGTCGTACTCCTCTTCGTACCGCCTACTCACCCACAACCGGGTCGGTTCGACGCACCCGGCGCACTGACGATCACGCTGGGTGTCTCGGCAGTGGCGCTCGGCATGATCTCAGCACCGGAGAACGGCTGGGGCTCACCGCTCACCCTCGCCGCCCTCACCATTGGAATCATTCTGCTGGGCGCGTTCGTCATCGTTGAGAAGAACTCGCAGCAGCCCCTCGTGCCGCTCGGGCATCTGCGCAAGTCCAACATCGTCGTCGCAAACTCGGTGATGTTGCTGGTTGGAGGTGCCACAGTGAGCATGTTCTTCTTCCTCCCGCAGTTCCAACAAGGTGAATTGGGCATGACCCCGGCCTTGACGGGACTCAGCCAGCTGGCGATAGCCATAATGATCATTGTCGCGAGCCTGGTCGCACCGGCTCTTGCGAGGCTCCTCGGGTCGACACGCGCCTTGTCCATGGCACTTCTACTCCTGGTCGGAGGTTTGCTCTGGCTGGCCTTCGACCAGACGGCGAGCGGATTCTCGGTCTCCCTCCTCGGCGCCTTCCTCCTCATCGGGATCGGCATCGGTCTCTCCGGCGTCTATGCGACGACTATCGCCGTGCGCGATGGCGTGGCAGGAGAAACAGGCCTGCTCAGCGGACTCATCAACGCATCGCGACAGCTCGGCGGAGCTATCGGCCTTGCCGCCCTCGTCGGAGTCGCAACCATCAGCGGCACTCCGGAAGGAGGCATCGATTTTACGATCGCGTTCCTCGGCCTGGCCGCGTTCGCGACCGCCGCATTCGGACTCTCCTTCATCCCCACAGACTCGAAGCACCCCACTTCCGCACCAGCCGTCGATGCACACGCGCATTGACGACGCCTCTCTAGAAAGGACGATCATTATGACCAACACTTTCCTCATCACCGGAGCAACCGGAACCGTCGGCTCCGTCCTCGTACCCGCACTGCAGGCAACAGGCACCACTGTGCACGCCATGTCCCGAAAGCATCGCGACATCCCCGGAGCAACGAGGGTTCTGGCCGACCTGCGTGATCCTGCCTCTCTCGAGGCAGCTCTCACCGGTGTGACAGGCGTCTTCCTCAACAGCCCCTCAACGCCTGATGCGGCAGATCTGCAAAGCCGATTCGCCGACATAGCTCAAGCTGCTGGCGTACAGCGAGTAGTTCTCCTCTCGCAGTACGCCGCCGATGTGGACTCGCCCGTGCGGTTCCTGCGCTGGCATGCCGAGGTCGAGCGGCACGTGCGCGAGCTCGACCTCGAGGTCACCGTATTGCGTCCGAATCTCTACCTGCAGAGTCTCCTCGCGTTCGCGGCAAACGCGGCCCGAACCGGTGTGCTGGCCGCGCCGATCGAGGAGGCCGCGGTCAGCGCGATCGACACGCGAGACATCGCGGACGTCGCAGCCGCTGTCCTCACAGAGAGCGGACATGCGGGCGCTACTTACACTCTGACCGGCCCCCGCGCAGTAACCCACGCAGAGATTACCGCAGCGCTCTCGAACGCGAGCGGCCGTGACATCACCTTCGCCCCCGTGCCCACGAATCAATTCGCCGCCGCGCTGGAGGGATTGATGCCTCCGTGGCAGCTCGACGGGCTGCTTGAGGACTACGCACACTACGACAGAGGCGAAGCCGCAGAAGTGCACACGAGCGTGGCTGATCTTCTCGGCCGTCCTGCTCGCAGTATCAAGGACTTCGCGCGCGACCACGCGGAGGCCTTTGCCAGGGAAGTCTGACGCAGTACTACTGCTGTGGCGGCGCGTGAATACTGTGGCTCGCCCACCCACGGGGAAATCTTGGCCGCTGGGGTGGGCCGATACGGAGATTTCGCACAGCGGATTGATGGCTTTCTCTACGCTGCCAAGTTTGGCTGCTGATAACTGTGATGGACATCGTTGGGGCGCTGGTAATCGGCGCGGAGTGCCGGCGGCTGTTGTAGAATCTCTCGATATAGGCGATGACGTCGCGTCGCGGTTGCCTCTTGGTGGCGTAAACAGTGCGGTAGACGCGTTCGTTTTTCAACGCTGAGAAGAACGATTCATCCATACCGTTGATGCTCCTATGCCCCACTTGACGAATCAATATACATATGGGGGCAGTAGCTTGCTGGTGTTGTGCTAGCATCTCACTAACCAGTTAACGTCAATTAAGAGGTGACTCATGTCAGTCGTCCATCATCGCACTGTTCACGTCAACGGCCAGGAGGTGTTCTACCGTGAAGCTGGACCGCGGGATGCCCCCGTGATCTTGTTGCTCCACGGATACCCTACGAGCTCGTACATGTTCCGGCACCTAATCCCGGCTATTGCTGACCAGTATCGCGTGATCGCGCCCGACCACATCGGCTTCGGGCGATCTTCCGCTCCGTCTGTGGAGAGCTTCTCTTACACCTTCAGCAGCCTCGCTCATGTCACGGAAGGCTTTCTCAGCACCTTAGGAATTATGAAGTACACCTTGTATGTCCATGACTACGGGGCTCCGATTGCCTGGCACCTGGCCCTGGCGCACCCGGAGTCAATCGAGGGTGTGATCTCGCAGAACGGGAACGCCTACGAAGATGGATTTGTTTCGAAGTTCTGGGACCCGATCTGGACCTACGGTGGCGACCCTGTAGCGGCCAATGAATCGGCTCTGCGGCCGGCTCTTGAGCGTGAGGCAATTGAGTGGCAATATACCCACGGTGTTCCCGACGCGACCACCGTTGACCCTGACGCGTGGGAACATGACATCGCTCTGATGGCTCGACCCGGTGTTGACCGTGCGCAGCTCGCTCTGTTCGCCGACTATGCCAGCAACAGAGTTCTGTATCCGCTGGTCCATGAGTGGTTACGGGACTCCGGCGTGCCGGTGTTGGCCGTATGGGGGAAGAACGATGAGATCTTCGGTCCGGCCGGTGCCACAGCGTTCCGTCGTGACGTCCCTGATGCTCGCATCGAACTACTCGACGGTGGGCACTTCCTATTGGAGTCCCACCTGGACGTGGTCGTAAAAATTATCAGAGAATGGCGCGCCGCCAGCAGTGTCGCCGTTTGAGCTTGTGCTGTCAGCCAATTGCAGTCCTCGAACAAATAGGAAGTGGGAGGGATGTGTCTAAAGCAGACGTGATGCATCGACAGGCACTGGGCCCGCAGCGTACTGAGAATGCTCCCATTGTCATTAGCATCATCGTTGGGGACTGATGCAAGAAGAGATGACGTTGATAGTTGATAGAGGAAATGCCTTCCCATCCGAGGGCATTACTCCGAGGATCACTGACAGCCAAGACGGTTTGTCTTTCAAGTGATTCGCCCACCTTCCAGCAGGAAGACACTGTCCGATGTGTGTCGGACAGAGGCGAGCATGACTTGGGCATGAACCTCCCAAAGTGGACACAGCAATGTGTACTATCAGGCGACAAGATCCAACATAGGCGCCCATTCGTTCTCAAAGTCAAGCGGCGCTTGATAACTCAGACTCGAGTACTCTGCCCACCCGATGAACTCGACCGTTCACGACTAAACCACAGGTATCTGCGCCCCGCAGCCAAACCTATCCGGTATCCGGCAGGAATCGGATCGGATAAGCTGATGCGGTTGGCCGTCGCCTGAACTATTTGAAAGACAACTATGGATTCACAGCAGTTGCTGGCCTGGGCCCTTGTGGCTGTGATCGGCGCAGCCACGCCTGGGGTTGACCTCATGATCGTGCTTCGATCGACTCTCTTCCACGGACGACGTTCAGGATTCGCGGCTGTCGTCGGCGTCGAGATCGGCCACGCCGTCTGGGCAGTTGCAAGCCTGATCGGACTGACCGCGCTTCTTGCCGCCTCGACAGTCGCATACGACGTCGTCAGGATTGCAGGAGCTGTCTACCTGGTTTGGCTGGGCGGTTCGGCAATCTGGCGGTCTCTCCCCCGCAATCGTCCAGCCTCCAGCGAACCGACGACGCCGACACCGCAGAGTTCGTTCGACGCTGCTCGCAACGGACTGGTCAGCAATATGCTCAACCCGAAGGTCGGCGTCTTCTACATCAGCATTCTGCCGCAGTTCCTTCCCACCGGAACGTCGACTGCAGGCTGGGGAGTGCTGCTGGTCTCCATTGCCCTCACAGTCGGCATAGTGTGGCACTCGTTCATCGTCCTCGCCGCCACTCGTGCTCGGGGCGTTCTCACTCGCGATCGGGTCAAGATTTGGCTCGATCGCACCAGCGCTGCCGTAATGATCGCTCTCGGTGTGCGCTTGGCAACCGAACACTGAAGAATCTTCTGCGAACGCGCGCGTCCTCTCGACAGCTCACGAAGTTCTCGTGACCGGCTTGTGGCCCGAGACGAATTTCACCGTTTAGGGGTTGCGCGGGTAGGTGCGAAGTGTGCGTATCCTGGGCTCGCCGTATCGCTTCGGACCGTCACGGGAAAGCCTTCGATTCGATGGAAGTGCGGACCGCAACAGTGGCGAATTATCCTTCCCTTGCCAGCGCTTCCATCTTCAGTCATCGACCTCGCGTGCCTGACCGAGTGGTCTTCGACAAGCTCTTCACACGTCTCGTCCTCAAGCGCACATTGCTCAGCCCACGCCTCAGCTGAGTTTCGTCCCGCAAAATCGCCAACGGGCAGCTCTCGCAGACCCGCTTCCATCACGACGGCACACCTCAACGGCCTGCTCGTCGACCTATCCGTTCGTGCGCCTGCGGCGCTGACGCGCAATAGGTAAGGGACCCTTCAGGCAGTACTTTGCACAGTGATCGCTACGGTGTCAGCTTCGTGCAAAGTACCCAGGCGTGTCGTGCGCAACGTAGTACGCATCTCTACACGAACCTCTTTGCCAGGGCTGCCGCCTGGCCGGCATCACTAGTCTCGGCATCAACAACTGATCCGGGCAGCCTACCCAAGCCAGACGTGTCAGGCCGAGCTCTCGCCATCTCTGAGAATTGCACGCCTTCGGGAATTCCAGCTTGGATTCGATTCGGGGTGCTCATGCTTGGGAGAGCCCCTTCGCCAACATCGATTCCTTCATCACGGCCTCATCGAGTTTCCGGTCATGGTTGTCCTGGTGTTCGGACCTCGTCTTCTTCAGATCGGCGAGGATCTTCTTCACAGATGCGGGACCACTGCTGCGATCGGCGTCCTCGTTCCAGAACTCGTCGGTGTGCTCGACAAACCTCTTCTCATGCGCCTGGAGCTCGTCTTTGCGGCCCAGCTTCTTCAGTTCTTTAGTGTCCTCGTCAATTTCATCGATGTCCGCCTGAGACCTGGCCAAGTCCGCGCTGACGGTGTTCACATACGACTCGTAGCGCTTTCCAGCCTGCGTATTGAGATCGTTGTCGCTGGTTTCGGCGGACTGCAATGCCGTAGCTATGGCACCTTTGCGCGTTTCAAAGTCACCCTGCGCTGATTTGATGGCGGCTTCGGCCTCATTTCGACGTTTGCCGTGCCGAGCCAGGAAGTCTGCTCTGGCGGCCTGCTCTGGATCGAAGAGCGGAGCTTTGAACTGTTTCGACGCCGCGAAGAGTCCACCATCGCGAGCTGTTCGTAATTTGCCGGGATCGTTTGTCTGGGGCTGCTTCTTCGTTGTCGGAGCTGGGGGAAGATTGGCAGTACTTGGCGCGTTGCCGAGAGCCACATCCATGAAGCTACCGGCGCCAACAGACTCGCCTGCCGAAGTGGTGTCAGCGGCCTCAGTATTCGCCGGCAACTCGATCTGGTCGAGCTCGCCCCGGTCAATCTGCACGTCGAAGCCGACATCGGTGGTCACAATATGCAGGTCATCGGTCGTGACATAGGACTGCGGCCGACCTGCTCCGACATCCAGCCCTTCGTTGAAGTCGTCGAAGTACTTGCCAATGCGAGCCTCGGTGTCAGGGTCACCGTGACCGAACTCGACGCCGGTCATGTCTCCGGCCTGCAACGCTTTCACGTCGAGGCCGGAGACATCGGGCCGAGCCTTCGCCGATTCAGCCCACTGCCCACCAGTGGGAATGCCAGCCTGAACTCGGTTCTGTGCGCTCATCTTCTCAGTGCACCTACTGCTTAGGAATTGGCTTTGGTGACGCGCTCATGCAACTTCGTCGCCGCGTGCCTCGTTCGCATGTGCGGACCATCCTTGCGACGGCCGGCAGGACACTGACACTGGTGCGTGCCGACAGAAGTGAAGGTGCGATGGCACTGCTGGCACTCTGAGACCTCGACTTCGCCAGTGCCTTTGAGGACCTTGTTGATGTACTGGCCGGGCTTGTGGGTGGTGCGAATGGCCTCCAATACGTCTTTGCCGTAGGGGTAGCGGTAGCTGCGGCCAGACGTAGTCGTGACCAGGACTTCCTTCTCATGTTCGTCGAAACCAACCGAATCCACCCAAGGGGACTTCAGTTTGTGGCTGCGCTTGGCAAATGACTGGCGCCGAGTCTCACGGAAGTCAGCGATCATGTCCTTCTTCGTCTTGCCGTCGAGGTGATCGGTGATCCGCCTGGCCTCAAGCATCGACTTCACACCGGCGCCGACGGTGGCAGAGTCAGTGTTTGTGCGTTCACCAAGGGTCTGGACATTCCAGCCGGAGCCCTTGTCTTGGCTGACCCTGACCCAACCGATAGTCTGTCCGCCTTTGCCGTCAGGGGTGGAGACTGGGATGTCGAAGGGTGTGCCCCGTGGGTCGACTTCTGCGGCCATGCGTCGCACCGAGGTCACCGACGGCATCGTCAGCGCGAAATCCTGGCCACGGTAGGTCTGGCGTAGAGACCCGATTGCTTTGGGCGAGCGGCTCATCCGTTCAAATCCACCCTCAGTGTTGAACTCGCCTGTGGCTTCGGCGGCCTGATACCACTTTGTGGCCGTGCCGCCTGAGAGCTTCACCTGATCGGCGGGAACGAACTTGTTGGCGCGAAGCATGATGCTCCTATAGGTGTCAAGCTGTTTCCAGAAGGAATTCTCGGTATCTTGCGGAGAACTCATCATCTCGTGCCCGAGCGCGCTCGATACGAGAGACTTTGACCTGGTCGATACTAAAGTGCTCGGCCACGATTCGCAGACTCATGCTCTTTGACTGTCGCAAGACACGTAAATCATCGACCGCCGGCACTGCGGGTGGGTTGACGATGAGCTTGTACACCTCGGCGGCGACATACCGTTTCAGACACCTCATAGCCTCCTTCTTCGACTTCCCTTCCGCGATCCGCCGGGCCACGTACTCCCTCGTCCTTGGGTCGCTGGCCATTCTCGACTTCACAATGTCGAACAAGGCACTATTGGCCTGCCGGTCTCCTCCCTTGTTGAGCCGGTGCCGGGTCGTCTTACCTGACGATGCTTGGAGTGGACTCGTCCCACACAGTGCCGCGAACGCAGCTTTCGACGTGATCCTCTCAGAGTTCTCACCAGCAGTGACCAGTAGCTTCGCCGCGGAGATCGGGCCGACACCCTTGGTCGCGGCTAATGCGGGAGCCACGTCCTTCGTCAGCGCAGCCAACTGGTCGTAGGCATCATCGATCTCGGTGGTGAGGAACTCGATCCGGCGAGCCAGGCGTCGCAGTGCGATCCCGAGCAAGTCGTTGGCAACGGGACGGGTCCGGGCCAGGGTGGCGTGGAGGTCGGTGTCCTTCATCCCCGCGTATTTCTCCCTGACCTCGGTGGGTGCAGTGGTGAGGAAATGGATGATCTGTGTGATCGCTGCAGTCCGGGACTTCAGCGCAGTGGCACGGGTCTTCAGGAGTACCCGGATGCCATCGATGGCACCACCGAGGAGTTTCGGGATGGGCAGCTCGTGCCCATCGGCGGCGACGGTCTTCGCTGCAGCGTAGGAGTCGATTGGGTCGGATTTCCCGCCCCGGCGGGTTTGCCGGTTGGGGCGGATGACTTCTTTGACGAGGACGTTTTGTGTCCGCAGGTAGGCGGTGATCCCGGCCCCGTAGGACGCGGTACCCTCAATCCCGACGACCAGGATCGTCCCGAAGGACAAGATGAAGGACAGCAGGTCTCGGTAGCCGGTCATGGTGGTGGGGAACTCGTGGTCGCCGAGCTTCTTCCCGACTTCGTTGATGATGCCGACGTGGTTGGTGTTCTGGTGGGTATCGATCCCGGCGTACACATTCGGCGTGGTTCCTGTCATGATGATTGTGCCTCTTCCGTTGGACTGGTCGGGGTGAGGGCCAGTCGGTCGGGCAGACAGGACGTTGACGGGACTCCATGGTCGTGGAGTCACGCTCCTATGAGGTCATGTCCCCACCGGCTGGTTCTCTTTCGGTGGTGACGGACATCCCGGTGGACAGATCAAGCGAAGGACACCACTCTGAAGAGTGGGTCAGTCGTAGCGTGGGCCACACCGGGATCCCCGACTCTTCCAGTATCAACGTCGTAGCGTGACTGCTCGTAATTGCGTCCAAACGTGGGAACTGGTGGCCGGGCCTTGGCCGTCTCTGACCACTGGCCACCTTCGGGAATGCCTGCCTTTACTCGATTCTGATTGCTCATACCCTCTCTACGTGCGGCAAAGTGCCGATACGCCGAGAGGGCAGGCGACCTCAGTTCAGTTTGAGGTCAGACTTCAACTGAGGTGGCAGCCCCACGTAGTTTGTGGGCATCTGTGGACAAGGAGTCGTCGACGTCCACCCGGTCTGCCACAGAGCCAGTTTCGCCTTATGGTGAGCGAACTCTTCGGCACCGACGATGCGAGCGTATTCAGACTCTTTGCTCCGCTTGCTGATGAGCATCTCGACGTAGTCACCGAAGATGTCTGCCGCCTTCTCCCGTGCTTCGACTGAGATGAAGTCACCGGGGTTATCACGGGCAACTGCCTCGGTAGCGAACCGTTCTGATCGCATGTGTGCCAACGTCTCGAAGTCTGTCGGAAGCCCAGGGCTGGTGTGCTCAGAATCGAGGGTTGCGGCTGGGGGAGCCTCTGTGGAGTTTTCGTCGTCGAGCCAGGCGAGGATGCGTGAGCTCACGCGAACCTGCTGACGGGCTTCGGCGGCGGTCTTCATCCGCGGCAGTGGCGTGTTGTTGCGCAGATTTCGGTGGGCTGCGACGAGAGCGTCGTGGTCGGCTGTGAGGTTCCAAGGGGCGTATTTGCCCGACACAATGCCGTCAGCCTCTTCGCGAGTCCAGTAATTGGCCCAGTATTCCGCTCTGACTTCCATCAGTGCCAGGAGCCGGGGGTTACGGTCGTCGAGGACCAGAGTTGCGGTGCCGCGCTCGTCGAAGAAGTCATCGGATTCGATTTCGATGAAGCCAGGGAGGCTTTGAAGTGGTTCAAGGTCCTCCAAGTCTCCATGTACTTCCATTTCACGACGCCTGTTGCTTCCACGAGTCTCCGAGATCAGGCACTGATGTTCGAGACCCAGGATAGAACAGATTTCAGCATCGGGATCGTCGTAGTGATCGTCGAGT
Source organism: Brevibacterium sp. FME17 (assembly GCF_014897515.1). Lineage (NCBI taxonomy): Bacteria > Bacillati > Actinomycetota > Actinomycetes > Micrococcales > Brevibacteriaceae > Brevibacterium > Brevibacterium sp. FME17. The sequence goes on along the minus strand of NZ_JABUYD010000030.1, from coordinate 26,320 downwards.
CGGGTGAAGCGTTGGTGAACGGCGGTGTCGAGCTTCTCGGACAATGCCGCGTCAGTACTGTAAGTCTCGCCAATCGCCCGTGCGAGAATTTCAGCGGTGGACTGCGGCTGGTGGTCACCGGTGACCAGGCCGTCAGTGCGCTGGTCGTTCTGGGGTTCGTGTCGTGTGCTCATACTCTTCACTGATGTGGTGTCTCTGGTTGGCTCGTGGGCGGCACTCATTCCCATCGCATCTCCCCGAAGAAGGTGGGTTTGAAACGCTTGCGGAAGAAGCCCTGGAGGCGGCGAGACTCAGGATCGTAAGCCGAGAGGAGGAGCCTGCGACCGACCACTTGGGCCTCGAGGTTGGAGTCAGAGTCGTCGAACTTCGTGCTCGGATCATTGGGAACATATGGGCTTCCCGGCGTCGAGCTGCCGTAGAGCCGTCGGCCGACATCGTTAAGCCCCGGCTCCTCATGATGTTCGGTAGTGAAATGGTCAACATCGCCGGAATTGGTCTCCAGCCACAGGCCCAGAGTCTGGCTGTACTCATCCTTGATAGGTGCTGGCACTTTCTCGACGGTGAACTGACCCCAGGCTTGATCAACCTCGTCTGGGGTGAACTCAGGATGCTCACCGATGTAGGCATCCCGTGATTCAGCCAGTGCAGCGTCCATGTAGCCGTCGATGACTTGAGATTTCTCGTCATCGGAGACCTCGCGGGCGGGCAGACGAGTGCGATCGAACTCGGCAAGGCGTTCGCGCAATACCGAGGTGGCATCATCTGACCCGTAGGTGCCTGGATCCATCTCGTTGTGCATAGCCACTGCCGACGTGTTCTCCCATAACGCTTCGGCAGCCTGGCCTTCCGTCGCTTGTTCGGCGATGGGTTGGGAGAACTCGAATTCGGCAGCATCCCAGGACGGTCCGTGGATGCCGTGATCGATTCCACCGAAGCCGTCACTGTCTCCGAAGCGTTCGACGAAGAAGCTATCGATAACCTCGGAACGGTGGTTGAGGTATTCCTCCTTCTCGTCGACATCGGAGTCATTGAATTTCGGGCCCAAGTCCATGGTGAAGAAGTTGTCCCGCACTGTCCCGGTGACGAGGTAGCCCCCATCGCCGGGATTGACTACTTCGATGCGGTCGAAGACTTCGCCGTCGGCTTCGATTTCGTGGGTCTCACCGACATCGAGGGTCGGAATCGGATCAGTATCGTCGGCGGGTTGGCCGACGTCTCCGAGATTGCTCACTTCAGGTCGGGCCTTAGCTGATTCTGACCATTGCCCGCCTTCGGGGATGCCTGCCTGGACGCGATTGGTGTTGCTCATGAATGTGGTGCCTTTCACTGCGGGAGGGATGATCTTGATCTACTCGGTGATGGTGAGTTCGCCGTTGTCGTCGGGCTCTAAATCCCAATCGACGTCGGAGAGTTCATCGGCACTGGAATCGAGGCGGGCGGTGATCACCTTGGAGTTGAGGTCGCCGGAGTCCTGGTGAAAACCACTGCCGCCACGTGCAGCCATCGCCAACTTCTTCCCCACGGTGCGGGGTGAGACATCGTTGTCTTTCGACCACGCTTGGAGGTCGCCGGAATGGCGCTGGCACCAGCGGCCGGCGAATTCGCGCAACCTGGCCTCGGAATCAGGATTCAGGCGCCTGGGTCCACCTTCATCGACAGATGAGACGAGGGCGGAGGTGAACTCGGTTGAGATCGCTTCGACTTTGTGTGTATCCATCGGCACAGGAGGCAGGGGAGCTTTGTCGTAGCCGTCGAGACGAGCAGCCAGTTTGACCTCGAACGAGTCGCGTCCGGCGAATGCGTCGCCGGCAATGTCGCCGGAGAAAGAATCGGAGTTGGTGTTGTGGCGCAGATCGTTGCGCACATCTTCAACCGTGCCGAGCTCGCCGTTGGCGTGAGTCCAGAAGTCCACTGGAGTCTCAGCCCAGTAAGAGCTGTGCCCAACACTGACGCGGGAGCCATACTCATGCTGGATGAAGTCGGAGATGACCTCTTCCCTGTCAATGAGATAGGCGGACTTCTCCTCCTGCGGTGCGTCGGCGAACTCGTGGCCGAGGTCCATGTGCACGAGATCGGCGGTCTTCGTACCCACGACGATGTGTTCGTCACCACCGACATTGGTCACTCGGGCTTCGTTGAAATCATCGAAGGGTTCGAGATTGACGGAGTCATACTCGTCGACGTCGAGTCGGCGCCCATCGATGTCGAGACCCGAAACATCTGGCCTGGTCTTGGTCGTCTCGGAGAATTGCCCACCTTCGGGGATGCCCGCCTGCACACGATTGAGGTTGCTCATACCCTCACTACGTGCGGCAGATGAGGGTATGAGCAATCAGGCGATGACCATGGCCATGATTCTGCCCATGAGCTCACGATCGACAGCCGGGGCGAATCGACCGCTGGAAGCGAACCATTCGGCGATGTCCGCGATGACGAACTGCGGGTCTCCGACGACCATGCCATTGCTGGCGTTGTTATCCCATGTGTGGCCGGCGTCCTCTTTCGTTGAGTGGATGAGCACCCAAGGACGGACCTCGTAGCCGGGGAGGATCTTCTGATAATTAGCCGCGGCAGCATTCATGTGAATCGGGCGGATCTGACCCTGACCAATGGTGGGAGAGAACATCGTCTCGGGCGAGCCAGGAGATGGTGCCACTCGCACGTGACCCGGAGCCCACATCTTGGAATCGATGAGAGCAATCTTGTCGCCATAGATCACAGCATGGTCGACGTCAGCCTCGGAGTCGACGTCGAAGCGCAGACCGTGGAAGATCTTCACCCCAGGGAACCGAGTCAGCAGCTGCAAGAGCTCGGCACTGCGATGCTCGCCAACAGATCCGAAACCACCACGGTCACCGAAGGCCTCCTCCAGGCGTTTGCCGGGGGTTCCGAAGATGTCGAAGATGGCCGTTTTGTCATCGAGGATTCGAGTGTCCTTCCACCGGCCAGATAATGGCGCCGATGCCCAGGCGAAGGAGACTCCGAGCCAGACGGTCATGAACCCCAGCAGGTCGATGGGGTTGAAGAAGATGGGCAGCGCGGTGACGGCGGCCAGCAGGACGAATGGCAGCATCCGGTCGATTCTGAAGGTCGCGACGAATGCCGCCCACGGGGTGATGATGACGGCAGCGGGCAAGAAGAGAACGAACCAGTCCTCATGCGTTGCTGCCAGGTACATGCTCAAGATCGCGCCACCGAAAGTGACGGGGCCGATGAGAATATTGGCCAACTGGCGTAGGCGCATGGAGGCAGGCACTGTGTACTTGCCACCGAACGTGCGCCCCAGCGGTGGGCTGAAGCGCTGAGGACCTCGAGGCACGGAGACGGAGTCGAAATTGATCGTCGGCAGTGGGGCCTCGTGCCTTGCCGACTCCTTCTCACCCCAGTTCTGGCCGAAGTTGGGAGCCTTGGGTGGTGGCTCGGAGCGGGGAGGTCCCGGCCGCGGTCGTGGGGGAGCCTGCGGTCCCGGATTCTGAGTAGGTTCTGGCTTGGTCTTGACGCCGATCGAGGCGTCATAAGTGGCACGAGATGAGGCATTGGACAGCACTGACATCGCTTCCTGGGCCGCAACGAAGCGTGGAGAAGATTCTCCACCGTTGAGGTCCGGGTGATCGGTTTTGGCGACCTTGCGGTAGGCCTTCTTGATCTCCTCAGCCGTTGCGGCAGGGGTGATGGTGAGAATGTCGTAATAAGTGATGTTCGGTGCTTGTGCCATTGTCCTCACGCCTTGGTTGTGTTCTTGGTCCCTTCTGTTCGGTACAGATTCGAAAGGTCGTCACCATTACTGGTGTTGGGGTTCAGGCGTGGCTCGATCTGGATCTGTCAGGCCAGCAAAGATGGTTGCCACACTGGCCGTGACGAGGATGAAAAGCATTACAACGGTGATGAGGATGCACCCGATCTCAGCGAGGCTGGCACTCTCCTGGCCGGCGAAGCCGAAGAGGGTCGAGACCGTCAGCACAATGCCCAGCAGCCGAAGGACCGGTTCACCAGGAGTCACTGATGCTCTGCCGCCGATACTGAGGTCATCGATGAGACCAGTCAGAGAACGAGCAGCGATCCACGATACTGCGATGGACACTGAGGCGAGGAAGCCGAGGAGGCCGAAGCTGTCCATGGCAGATCAGCCTGTGACCTTGTCTAGCAATGACTCCAGGAACCCCGCGAAGTCGGTGCCAAACCACGAGTCGATGACCCCGGCGCCGGCAACAGCGAGGACGAAGAGCAGTACGACTATCAACAGTGGCCCGAGCAGCGGAGAGAAGAGGCTCAAGCATGAGTCGAAGCAGTCTTCGTCTCCGTCGTCGTTGTAGTTGTATCCCATATAGGTATCTATGCGCCGATTAGTGAGCACGACTGACAAGCATCTGGGGAGAAGCGACTATTTCACTCGTCAGGCGCTGACGGCTGCGACTGCCCGCTCACCAGCTGGCAATCGCAGAGGGTCATAGGCTGCCAGATCAAGGTCGGTGTCTTCACCGCGGGCTAGGAGAGCGGCAACAGAACCGACATATGGGCCCATCGTCAGTCCCGAGGCACCAAGACCGTTGGCGGTTATGAGTCCAGGTATCCCGTCCACGTGACCGAGAAGTGGCTTGATATCGGGTCCGACCGGTCGGAACCCTATTCGGGTCTCCAAGTATGTAGCGTCTGTCAGTCCCGGCGCTGCCGAGAGAGCTTCATCCAGAACCTCATGAATCCCAGCGGCCGTCAGCCGATAGTCGAACCCACTATTCACCTCACGTGTGGCCCCAACGACGACTCGGGAGTCATCGAAAGCGAGCAAGTAGTGACTCGACATCGGCAAGAGCACGGACCAATCTCGAGTGTTCACACCAGGCAGTCCCAAATGCGTAATTTGGCCGCGTTGCGGCCGAATTGCCGACACGATCCCAAGTGGCTTCAGTAACTGTGGAGACCAGGCTCCAGCCGATTCAATCACGACATCAGCGGGGTAGAACGTATCGTCAACGGTGACACCGCGTACTTGGCTGTCAACCTCGATCCGCGCCCGCCCGTTGACGAACTTCGCTCCGTGTTTTGCGGCACCCGCACGCAACGAGTCCCGTAGCGACCGTCCGTCGAGGCGAGCAGCTCCAGGAATATGAATGACTGGCCCATTGTGCTCCAGGGGCGGGAACTTGGCTTTGGCATCCTGGCCAGTGATGACGGAAACCTCACCGGCCAGGTCGGAAGCCTTAGCTCGGCGGGAGACCGCTGAAAAGTCGGAGTCGATGTTCTCAGCTGTCGTCAGACGCAATGAACCCACCTGGCGGTAGTCGAACTCATGCACCCCGTCAGCATCGAGACGTTTGCGCAGTTCGGGATAGAACTCAGCTCCTGCTGAAGCGATCGCATACCAGTCGGGGTCTTCGACCTTTGATGACCATGGGCAAATGATCCCAGCTCCGGCCGACGACGCACGGCCTTCCTCATTGGAATCGACAAGGGTCACGTCTACTCCAGCTCTCGCAAGCTCATAGGTGGCTGTTGCCCCAACGACTCCGCTACCGATGATGACCGTCTTCATTGTGTATCTCCCTCTTTTTAGATTGTGATGTGTATTTGTCAGCGGACACCGGACATGTGACGGCGGACCCACGGTGCTACGAAGAGCATGAGAACGCCGGCGACCATAACCCCGGCACCAACTCCGGCGAAGTATTGGGCTTCGGTCTCTCGGCTGTAGAACTGAACAAGCTGTGCGTTGATGCCGCTAGCTGTTGCCGATGCGAGAAACCAAAGGCTCATCATCTGGGACAGGAACGCTCGGGGCGCGAGCTTGGTTGTTGCCGATAGCCCGACTGGGGAAAGACACATTGATCCACAGATGACGATGACGTAGCTGGCGAGCAGCCACAGTGGGCTGGCAGGAGTGTCGGTTCCGAAGAGCACTGCCGGTCCGGCCATGAGAATGAACGACGCACCGCCGAGGAAGAGTCCTAGTGAGAACTTGATCGGCGTAGATGGTTGTCGATCGCCAAGCCGGAACCACAGATAGGCAAAGGTCGGAGCCAGAATGATAGTGGCGATGGGGTTGAGTGAGGCAAACCATGAAGATGGGACGTCGAACCCGAGGATTGTGAGATTGGTGCGTTGGTCGGCGAATTCGGCGAGCACTGACGCCGATTGTTCGTTGACGATCCAGTAGCAGACGGCACCGACGAACAGTGGGATGTATGCCAGGAGGCGAGACCGTTCGATCGCGTCAGTGCGTCGGCTTCGGAGCATGATGATGACGTAGGCGATGGGCAGAATGACGGACAGTGCGGTGACCGTGTTGATCAGCGTGTTGACGGTGAGGAGACCGGTGAAACTCGCCAGTACCACAAGGCCCGCGACGATGATTCCACCGACTGAGGCTCGACCCGTCAGGCGTCGTCCGTCGCCAGGGCGCAGCGGGTTGGTAGGCGCGGAAGCAGTGAGATGGCGTCCGCCTCTTATATAGACGATGAGTCCAATTGCCATTCCGACGGCAGCGAGACTGAATCCGAGGTGGTAGTTCACTTTCTGGCCAACAGTTCCGACCAAGTACGGGGCTACGAATGATCCGAGATTGATCCCCATGTAGAAGAGAGAAAACCCTGCGTCGCGCCGGTTGTCGGTCTTCTCGTAGAGCTCGCCAACTGAGCTGGACACGTTGGTTTTGAGTAGGCCGGTCCCGATGACGATGAGGAACATCGAGACAAGGAGCATGGGCAGGCCGCCCGGTATTGCTAGTGCGATGTGTCCGAACATGATGAGCACGCCACCGATGATGACGGCCTTTCGCATCCCCAGCAGTCGATCTGCCACCCATCCACCGATGACACCCGACATGTATACGAGCGCGGAGTAGATCGACACGATCGCGGTGGCAGTGCCTTTGTCGATACCCAGGCCACCTTCGCTAACCGAGTAGTACAGGTAGTAGAGGAGGATCGCGGACATTCCGTAGTAGGAAAATCGCTCCCAGAGTTCAACGAAGAACAGTGTAGAGAGTCCGCGGGGGTGCCCGAAGAATGTCTTTTTCTGGTCAGTCGTGGTTTTGTGCGTCGTCATTGTCGCCTCTGATTTTGGGTGTGAAAGGGTACGGCTGCGTCGAGCGACGAGCCGGTCGATGGGTTAGGTGATTAGGTGCGGTGTAGCAATGGTCGGTCGACTATCCAAAGTGTCTTAGTGGGAGTTTGGGTGTCGTTGTGTACTGAGTGCGGCTTCGACGAGGTGAAGTGAATCGAGTCTCCCGCTCGCAAAATAGCCTCCCCGTCAGTGAAGGTGAAGGTCAGCTCGCCGTCGAGTACGTAGCAGAATTCTTCCCCGTCGTGCTTAGTCATCTCCGGAGTGTTCTCGGTCGGGGAAACAGTGGTGCGCAGGACCTCAAGTTTCTGGTCGGGGAGGTCACCGCTGAGTACGAAGTGTTCTCTGTCGCCCATGACGACCCGGATATTGTCTGGGCTGTCATGGCGGCGAACAACATAGCTCTTCTCTAGGGGTGATTCGGTGGCGCCGAGTAATGCCACAGCATCGACGCCAAGCGCTTCCGCTAAGGCAAATAGAGAAGTTAGCGACAAGGCGCTGACGCCACGTTCAGCGAGCGAAAGGAACCCAGACGAGAGCCCGCACTTGTCGGCAAGTGCTCGCAAACTGAGCCCCTGATCGTTGCGCACTTTTCGGATTGCGGCACCAACCCGAACCGCGTGGTCATTGACCGGGGCTTCGGCCTCGGGATTGGGAGTGTTCGTCTGCATAAAACAGGAGTTTAGCTACACTAATCATTGTGCGTCAATACTAAACACGCCAAACCTGGTTGCCTCACACGGCCATCGGTGGCCGGGACTGACGAAGGGCGCCGATCTCGGCATCCTGGTCGGCGGCGATCGCCTCGTCGAGAGATGCTGTGTAGGCACGTGACCATTCGACTGCGAGCAGGTGGGCGTATTTCTCGTCGTCGACGTCGTCACCGCGGGCAACGATTCTCTCATTGGAGTGGGTATCGGCTGCGAAGTCCCGGCCCTGCCGAGAAGCGAACGCCGCCATATGGGCGTGCGAGGACTCCACTCGTGCCCACCGGTAGTCGAACTCATTCTCAGACATGTGCGGCAGGGACTCTCTCGCGGCCTCCCGTGATTCGTCCTTGGTCAACATGACGAGGTTGGGCACGTGCTCATCGTCGACGGGGTTGCGTGCCTCGCAGGTGTCAACGAGCTCATTTCGAGTCTGTTCGGCCTGCTCAATGTCGGGGAGGTCGAACGCGCGGACCCGATGGGGTGCGGTTTTGGGGTCGATGAGGGACTCGGCGACTGCCTCAGGCGAGGTGTCGAAATCCTGGCCTTCATCGAATTGGTCAGTGTCGAGGCCAAGGTCGATGGACGGGCGTGCTCGGGCACTTTCGGCATACTGGCCGCCGTCTGGGACTCCGGCGTGAACGCGGTTGTGATTGCTCATACTCTCCCTACGTGCGGCAACACTCACGAACGACAGGAACGCGACACCCGGCAGGGGTATAGCGGTTCGATGGTTTCTTCGCCGGTCCGACACATGTTCGGGTTCGCCGCATATATACGGGTATGGGCTTCACACATTTGCACGTACACACCGAGTACTCATTGCTCGATGGTTTCGGACGTATCGACGACATGGTTCGCCACGCCTACAACTCAGGTCAGAAGGCTCTGGCCATCACCGACCACGGCACGATCGGTGGCACCTACAAACTCCACGACGCCTGCCACAAACTCAAAGACGACCTTGTCGAAACTGGTGACCTCGACGCTGATGCCGAGTTGCCGGTCAAACCCATCTATGGGATCGAGGCGTATATGGCTATCGGGTCTCGCCACGAGCGCAACCTCATGACTGTTCCCCGTGACGGCGGAGACAGCGACAACTATGAGAAATCCGAGGTCTCGAGTCATAAGAAGAAGAAATACGATCACCTGACGATCCTGGCGATCAATGAAATCGGCTGGTCAAACCTTCTCACCTTGCACCGCAAGTCCTACGACTCGTGCTGGGGCAAACACCCCCGCATGGACTACGATCTCCTGGCCGAACACCACGAAGGACTCATCGTCCTCACCGGATGCCTGGCAGGCCCGGTTGCCGGACCTCTCCATCGCGGTGACCGTGAGTCTGCTGCCGAGAAACTCAACACCCTGATCGATATCTTCGGCGCCGCGAACACCTATGTCGAGATCATGGACCACGACATCGCTTCAGAGACGGCAATCACCGGTGACCTGGTAGGTCTGGCTGACGAGGCCGGTGTGGAGGTAATCGCGACCAATGACTGCCACTTCACTCACGAGCGCGACGAGCCGATCCACGAATCATGGTTGGCCGTGCAGTCGGGGACAACGATCAGTGACCCCAATCGGTTCCAGTTCAACGGCACCGGCTACTACCTCAAGACTGAAGACGAAATGCGGGCCATCCGCGACGAGGACTGGTGGGATCGAGCAGTCGAGACCACGATGTCCATTGCTGATCGCGTCGACGGTGATGCCATGCCGGCCGCCAAACGCAGGCTGCCCAACTTCCCTGTCCCCGAAGACTTCACCATCTCAGACAAGAAGCGTCGCCTGTCGAAAGTGCTTTTGGCAACGCGAAAGAAGGTCGCATGGACCGATGCCGACCACTACCTGTTTGCCAAGGTCAATGAGGGTGCCAAGTTCCGGTACGGGGCGCCGTTGACTGATGACGTCAAGTCACGCATCAAAGAAGAATTCAGTGTCGTCTCCGGAATGGGCTTCTCCGACTATTTCCTCATCGTCGACGACATCATCGCCTGGGCCAGAAGCGAAGGCATCGCAGTTGGTCCTGGACGAGGTTGCCTCCGAGGTGACTCACGGGTCTGGACTCCGGGCGGCTATAAGAACATCAAAGACATCTCAGTCGGAGATCATGTACGCACCCACACCGGCGCCATCCGTCCGGTGGCGAATACGTTCGCTTATGACGTCAATGAGGACCTCATCAAGATTGATGGGTATTACTCAGGTAGCGGTGTCGCGATGACCGCTGATCACAAGGTGCTGGTTCGAAAAGCGGAACTCGAAACCGATCCTCGGCGAACCAAGGGCGGTGCAGTATTCGCACCAGAGGCAACTTCCCCGCAAGAGTGGACTGAAGCACGAAACGTGTCCATCGGTGATCTGCTGTGCGTCCCTCGTCCTACATCGACTGGAAATGCTCCGGCGGTCATTGATGTGGCACCGCTTCTGCCAGAAGCGCCAAAGGGCATCGATTTTATAATTACTGACTCTGAGATCATTGAACGTGTGCCGGTCAATCATCCCTACCCCTACTCGGTGCGCGAAGTTTCTCGAAGCACCGGTTTGTCCAGAACAGTTATCCAGGCACATGTTGGCATTGGCGGCGACTTCGACGCACCGCTACCTCCAGTTATTACAACGAACGCTCGCTCTACCCAGCTACGCGACCGTTTGGCTGGCGAACTACGGAGTCGCGGCTATTCCTCATTCCAACAGTGGAACTCCGACGTCCTAGCCAACCGTTACAGCACCAACTTTGCTCACAGCGCCGCAGCAATTTCGAAGTCACTGTCGATCGCACCGAACACGCTGAGATCGATCGCAAAATCGCACCCATTCACCGGTGACGTCATGATTACGAAGTCGCGGAGCCAGCGAAGCATGATCGCTCGGGCGAAGCTGGCAACTACTCTTCGTCAAGCCGGATTCGCCTCGTTCGACCATTGGGATGCTTACGTGGGCGCGAACGCTGTCAAAGAAGTTCGCACGCCGAGGTACATTGCCATCGACGACAATCTACTATTCCTTCTGGGTGCTTTCGCATCGAACGGATGGTTGGTTAGGGGTGGTGAGCGCAAGGTTGGATGGGCGGAACAAAGATCGACCTCAGACTCGACGATTCCTGATGCTGTTCGCCAGGTGTGGGGATTAGATACCTCACGGTATGACCATGCTCAAACCGACCTAACCCAATGGGAAGTCCATTCGGCATCTGTTCGTGCGCTATTCCGGTCTTTTGTACCCAAGTACACCATGACGGCGCAAACCAAACACCTACCTGAATGGACGTCCGATCTCACTATTGCGAGGAAGACGATTTTGCTTCGCGGCCTGTGGTGGGGCGATGGCTCGGTAGCTGACAATCGTTGGTCATATTCGACGTCATCACCGCGCCTCATGGAACAAGTGCGAGACCTTCTCTGGTCAATCGGTGCCCCTGCGGGGGTTTCAGTTGATAACCGCACCGACGATCGTGAAGAATTCGCGAATCGTTCAGTGGCATACAAGATTCGCACGACCCGCGAGTTCGGCGCTGCTCCCGCGCAATTTGGATTCGTCGACGACAAGTTCGTCTACAGCCGCGTGCGTTCAATCTCGACAGTGCCGGACTGCCGCAAGGTATACGACATCGAGGTTCCAGGCGACCACTCGTTCATGACTGACTCGTTCGTGGTTCACAACTCCTCAGCGGGATCGATTTGTTCCTACGCAACGGGAATCGTCAACGTCGACCCCATGCGATACAACCTCCTCTTCGAGCGATTCTTGGAGCCGGGCCGTGCCGATATGCCCGATATCGACGTCGACTTCGAACAGCGCCACCGGGACAAAGTCATCGCCTACATCTCTCGTCGCTGGGGCTCAGACATGGTCGCCAAGATCGGCACCTATGGCTCCGCCCTGTCGAAAGAAGCCTTCCAGAAGGCTGCCAAGGTGATCGGTCGCCCCGAGCTGAGCCTGTTGTCGAAGAAGCTGCCGGTCTCCGGTGGCAAACCCATGAAGTTCGCCGACGCGCTTGATGAAGACAACTTCGAAGGCCGAGACTTCCGCCAAGCCGTCATCGATGGTGCCGATGATGACGCGGATGAACTCCTCGACACCGCACGAGGCTTCGAAGGCACAGTCTGGACGAAAGGCATCCACGCCTGTGGCATCGTCATCAGCGATGAGCCTCTGACCAATCTTGTGCCCTTGGCAGTTGATGTGAAATCGGCCAACAACCCCGACCGCGCCGGATACTCAGTCACTGAGTGGGAAGGCCCCGAACTCGAAAACTACGGCCTGCTCAAAATGGATGTCCTGGGCCTGCGCAACCTCGACATCATGGTCACTGCGGCTGAGTCGATCAAAGCTGACACAGACGAAGACATTGACATCCTCCACGGCATTCCCGACCCGACTGATATCGCCAACCCGCGCATCAAACGGGTCTGGGATCTCATCTCATCCGGCCAGACGGCAGGACTCTTCCAGCTCGAATCTTCAGGCATGATCGACGTCTGCGAGAACGTAGCACCCCACAGCCTCGAAGAGCTCTCCGCCGTCATCGCGCTCTTCAGGCCGGGCCCAATCTCTGCGAAGATGCCTGACCTCTTCGCTGACCGCAAGCACGGTCGAGCCACAATCGATTACGAGAAGTACACCCACAATAAGGTCGAACAGAACGCGATCGACTCAGTGCTCGGCGAGACTCAAGGCTGCATCGTCTACCAAGAGCAGCTGATGCGTCTGGGCACTGTGGTGGCCGGATTCGACGCCAACTGGCGCTCAAAGCTGCGCAAGGCAGTGGGCAAAAAGAAGAAAGCGCTCATGGACGAAGTCGGTGAGAAGTTCATCGCCGATGCCGGCCAGGAGATGGAGCTGGCCGACGGGTCGATCAAACCAGCGTTCGCCGCCGAGACTGCACAGAGGCTCTGGGACGATTTCAAGGGCTCAGCTGACTACCTCTTCAACGCCTCCCACTCATTCGCCTACGCCCAGCTTGCCTACACAGGCGCCTACCTCAAGGCCAATTGGCCCGCCCATTACGGTGCGGCGATCCTGTCGGTGACCAGCGACGACGACAAACGTCAATCGGCGTTCACCTCTCTCATGCGAGAGGGCATCAGCATCGAGTCAGCCAGCGTCAACTCCTCTCAGTATTCGACCGCTGCACTCTCTAGCGACAAGGTCGTCCTCGGCCTGTCGGAGATCAAAGACTGCGGAAAGTCGTCGCAGGACCTTGTCGCCGAACGTGAAGCCAATGGCCCGTTCGCGTCCTTTGCAGACTTCATGAACAGGTGCCCCACCAGCGTCGACAGCGGAGCCATCGAATCTCTCATCGCCGCGGGAGCCTGTGACGTCTTCGGCCCCCGCAAAGCACTGATGCGAGTCGTGCGTGCTGGGCGTAAGAACCCGAACATCGCACTGGGCGAGGACGAATACTCAATCATTGAACGGGCCAAGCGGCAAAAGGACAAGACTGGTCTGGTCACGGCCGATACTCACCCGATGACGCTGCTCGAAGGCGAGATTCGTCAGTGGAAGGACGAACACGCACCAACGTCGACCTGGGCGAAGCTGCGCCGGGCGACAAAGGCCGAAGACGGTCAGTCACTGACCACTGTGGGCATGATCAGCAAATGGGACGTGCGTTGGACGAGGGACGGTCGCAGCCAGTATGTGCGCTTCACCGTCGAAACTGCCCACGAGGCCCTCGACGGCATCGCCTTCCAGTCAAGCCTTGACCGACTCAGCCGCAATGGCGAATCCATCATGGTCGGTGACCTTGCCACGGTCTCCGGTGACATTCAGGTTGCCGAGCGCGTGGGTACCGACGACACCGACGAACAGACCTATGACATCAGCCGCGAGATCAAGGCATTTCGCATCGGCAAGCTCGACATCGAAGAAGCGAGTCCCGAGGAGTCAGCTATCGACCTCTCGGCAATCCTTGCCTGCTACCGACCAGTTGAGGTGGCACCACCAGAAGACCTGGAGGCGCAGGAGCCGGTCGCCGAGGCATCGACTGAGGACAAGCCACAGGATGATGACGATGATGACCAGGACAACGGTGGTGACGATGATCCCGACGGCGGGGGAGACGGGTCTGATACCCCCAATGGCACTGAAGGTCCTGAGCCTGCCGAGGAAGACGCTACCGAACCTGAGTCCGTCGCAATCCCAGACACGATACCGACAGCCACGCCAACACCAGCGACAACCGCGGCCACGTCGACAAGCACAACGGGAGCACGGACGTGGGATGACGCCTTAGCTGACGTGCGCCGAATTCCGGACACCTCGGTGGCCTTGCTCGACGACGCCTACATGCGCACGGAGCGGCCCAAGGATTCAGTGCGCTACTTCCGCCACTCCTACCGGGGTATCGAAGAGAACTACATGCCCTTGAAGGTTGACCTGCCCATTGAGGGCGCCAACTATCTGCGCTTCCACGTCGACTTCGAACCCGGTATCTACGGGGCAGTGCTGACGGCAGAACGAGGTGTCGACGATAAAGGCAGCACCATCTACAAGTCCACAAGCGTCGTAGTCGTCGTCTTCGGGTCCGACTATCAGTGGCCCGGCGGGGACATCGAACCAGAAGACATTACCTTCTCATCAGTGGCAAGCGGTGGAGAACACATCGGTGGACTCCATGTCGAGCTCTTCCAGCTGGGAGGCAAGCCAGGTGACGACGTCCACGAAATCGATGACCGGGACCCGGCACGAGACTCCGGCGTCGATATGGTCCTTACCCCCTGACGAGCCACCCTGGCAACCGATCTCTATTGCCAGTGAGACGTTCACCCGAACGCCCAATCTGCTCCAAATGAGCGGGAGTGCGACACATCGACCATGTACTCGCATAGATATACCGAGGACGGTTTCGCCACCCGGTGAAACTCAGCCTCCACCAGAAATAGAAACCTCGCATAGCGGGGCCGATTGAAAGAAGCACTGACATGAAACGTATCGAATTTGCAGGCAACCTCGGCGGAGACCCCAAGTACTTCGAGGCCAAGGGCAAAAAGCGTCAGCGTGCTCTCCTCAGCATCCACCTCGACCAGCCTTACCGGGGCGAGGATGCCAAGGACGAGGACGAAGTTCACGAATGGCTCTCCGTCGTCGTCTTTGGCCAGCAGGCCGACAACGTCGTCGAATCCATGGCCAGCGGTACACACGTCTTCGGGTGGGGCAACCTGAATCTGCGCCCGATGGAGCATGTGCGCACCGATTCGCTGCTCGAAGCTCTCGAAGACCTCGACGACGATGACATCACCGTTGCCCAGGTCAAGAAGCTCGTCGAAGGCGACTCCCGCGAGGTCAGCCTGCTCCAGGTCAACGCTCAGCAGATCGCTCCGTCGACGAAGTTCCAGTCGATGGAAGTTGAGAAGAACGCCAAGAAGTCCAAGTCCCGCAAGACCACCAAGGACGACGAAGAGGAGGATGAGACACCGAAGACTAAGTCCAGGTCAAAGGTCGGCGCCAAGGCGTCGAGCAAGTCAAAGGCCGCATCTGAGGATGAGGACGACGACTGGTGACCATGACCACCACTAGGAGTCTTCGGCGATGAGCACGCATCCTCCGTCGATGCTCCGGCACACTCCACGGTCGGTTCTGTGGTTCTACATCACAGGGCCGATCGTGGGTGTCGTCACTCTCACCGCGATCATCGGTATTGCGACAGGCGGGGGAGTGCTCGCCGGACGAACCTGGGCTAAGCCTGTCGAAGTCACCGAGGTCTCAATAAACGAACCTCAGTTCCGAGACCGCGTGCCCAACGATGATCTCAACATCAAATCACTGGTCTGCACCGGCGACGAAGGAACCCTGCGCATCACATTCACCAGCCGACGCATTGACTATCTCACCGTCAACGGCCCCAATGAGGCCGAATGGACGTCCTGGGGCAACTCAGCAGTCGAAATCCCCGTCGAAGCCGGTACTTACGACTTGTCCTATTCCGGTGAATCCTCCCGGTTGTCATGGCAGACCCGTGGCGACATCTCATGCAAGCAAACCGTCTCAAGTAAGTGAGTTGAACAAACATGATCGCTCGACCGATTCCGCCCCGATATGGCGCAGACAAGTTCGTCAAGCGCGTCATCAACGGCTACTTCAAACGCATCGAGCACCGCCCCGGACTCGTCGCCACATCGGTGATCCTTGCCAGAGCAACCATCATGATGTTCAACATCTTGCTCAACATTGTCCTTTTCGTGATGGCGGCACTGATCTTGGCCGTCATTTTCTGGATTATCGCCATTTCACTTGCCCTCGGCGGATCACTCATCGAAGGTGGTGACGCCAAAGCTGCGAGCAGCATTGCCCTCGCCGTGGCAATGCTCTCGATCCTCTTCGTCAGCGGATCAGTCCTTGCCCATTCAACGACGAAGCGGTCCATCGAATCCAACGCGCCCCTCGATGAACCCACGTCCATTGTGGACGAGTCCGTCGGCGCGGTTGGCCCCATCGATTTTGCTCGCGAACCGTCGTATTTGAGAAGCAGAGCCTGCAATGACGCGGTCGCTACCGCCATCGTCGTCAAGCATGTTCTGGGCGCCCGTGTTGACACTGTGATCATCGATTCTCACGGTAAAGCATCGGTAAGGTACGAGAATCAGTCGGAACCCAAAGACAGACTCTTTGACACACTGACAACCCTCATAGCACCGATCGCCGCCGCGTCTATCGGCAGTGGAGAACTGCACACACTGAGCACAACGATGACTCTGGGCACTGATCGCAAAGTGGCCACTGCATTGACGGAGGCTATTGTCATCTCGGGACTGCGACCGACTGGCTTCACCGGTGACCTTTCTGCCGAAGCGCTCATCAACGCCGCACGAGATCGCTGCCTACCAGCATTCGAACACACCACAGTCGACCAGCGACTGATGGCCAGCCTTGAACTCGACCGCGCCCACATCATGCGCGGCCAACGCCTGGCCTGGGTGCTCACAGCCCGCCCCGCCTACGAAGCTCAGGCACATGCCAAGGAGTCAGACTCATGAATCCTCGCATCACCATCACCTCTGGCTACATGACCGTAAGAGCCCCCGGCTATCCGGACGTGGCCGTCGACTCATGGGTCGAAGCAATCGCACTCATTAGGCACACTTTCCACGTCGCCGAACTCGTGGTCGGAGTCGAGCAGGCCGGACGCCGATTCCTCTACACAGTCACTCCCGAGGCAGTCACAACAGCAGCACCCGACGCCTCCCCATCGATCTTCGTCCGCTCAGCACCATGGATGGTCGAAGCCCATGAGCTCTCGGCCGACCCCGCCTACTCTGCCGACCGGGACTCGGCATTCGAGCTGGCCGTCCAAGCACTCCCATTCTTAGCCGACAACCCAGCCGCCGTCGGCGGACTCATCATCGACGGCCAAGGCAACCGCCACGAGGTGACAGTCACGACCAATGGTGTCCACGACGGGGCAATGGCGCAGTCCCAACCGGGGATGGAAGTGACGACCACGAGCGACGATCTGCCCATGATCGATGACGATTTTCTCAACGCAGATGCATCGGTGTCAGAGGAAGGGCTCTTCGATAGCGATGCCTCAGTCTGGATCGATGACGGCGTCGATGATAACGAAATCATTCGCTCCCGCATGTCCAACCGTCCCCGCGGCCGCAAAGCCGTCACCGGCCTCATTGTGGCGGCCGTAGCCATCGTCGGACTCATGAGCACCGGCATCGCAGTCGGGGCTCAATTCTTCGGTGGTAAGGATGAGAAAGAGGCGACAACACAGGCATCTGGCTTCACAAAGACCGTGGCCGGCTTCTCAGCAGACAAGCTCTCAACCGAATGGTCCCGCGGAGTCGGTGCACGCTCTCGCGTCGGCGGAACCCCCGACGGCAAGTTCGTCGCGACTGTTTCAAGTGACAACGTGCTCACTGTCAGTGACGAAGCCACCGGCGATGAAGTCTCCGCGCTGCCGCTGCACGGCATTCCCGACATCGGTCCACGAGGATCAATCATTGACGGTAAGCAAGCCATCATCGCGCAGAACGGCGACACAGTCACTGTCTGGCGACAGGAGGCGAAAGCCTACACAGTTGACCTATCTGACCTCGATACGGAGTCAGTCATCACCTTCTCCGGCGCCGAACCACTCGTGGCCACAATCGATGGCAAACGTACCTGGCGCTTTGGTGACGGGAAGCTCGAGTCGTGGGCGAAGATTCCCGACCGGATGCGTCCCTACGCCATGCTTGACAATGGTCAGGTCGCTACCGGCGCTACCGAACCTTACCGAATCGAATTCTTCGACAAGTCGGGGAAGTCAAAGAAGAAGGTCGTGCTCAAGCCACCCAAGGGCGGCAAAGAGATCCAGCGCTGGATCCGAGTCACCGACCACTACGCGCTGCTGGCATGGAAGACGAAGGGCAACATCGTCTCCGTGTCGGTCAACGACATCACCAACGGAAAAGTCCTAGCCAGCGAAGAGTTCACCGAATCCTCGCTCAAAGACTCATCCGCCATCACCAGCGACAACTCCGACATCATCGCCTTCCCAGGCGGACTCGTCGTCCCAACCGGCGATAGCGGCAAACCGAAACTGTTCAAAGTCAACGGTTTCGTTCCCTCGTCGATCTCGGGCCAGTACTCCTATGGCCGCGATAAGTCCGGTGCCAGAGCCATGGTCGATTCTGAAGGGAGACTGTCGACTCTGACTTCAGACCAGACAATCCCTTGGTTGGTCACTTCCTCAGGCATTGCCGTAGCCCTCGATGACAATACGGCCTATGCCCTCAGACCCGATCTTGGTCTACCGACGAGTAGGGCTACTGATAAGGCAACGCTGGCCGATTCCAAAGACTCAGGTGATTAGGATTCAACGGACTGCGGCGCAAAGAACTAAAGTACTTTGGCAACGGTAGACGCACCCGGACATTTCGCAGCGTTATTGGACGAGACGAGCTCGACGAAATGTCCCCGGAATCTCCTCTGCACGCTAGGCCAAATCGTTGGATGCCCGGGTGAAGTCATCGATTCTCGCCCTGTCTGAACTTTCACCCAGCCTGGTGGTCGTCTCGTTATCGCTCACTCGAACACAGTGCTGCGACGACCAACCGATTCCGCCAAGTGCCGCTCCGTCCGAGTGGTGGGTGTACTAACCTTCAACGAACAATTAGCGCGGTCTCGATCGGTGGTGTCGAGGTGCTATTGACATTAGACGACCTTGTGAGCGTGACTCCGCCATGAGGATTGGGGCTGAGGAGCAACGTGTCGATGAACGGTGTCGAGAGATAGTCGATAGTGATCGCCATGGTGGATGATCCGATTTGATCGGCTCTAGCCGCAATCGGCACAGAGTTTTCACTGTACGAATGGTGGAGTCTCGGACCAGGCATCGGTCCGGTACCGCATCGGGAAGTGCCGATCCCGGCCAGTACTCTCAAATCGCCAGCGGCGTCGTGACCGTCCAAGGCCAGTATTTGACCAGAATTGCTGTCGTCGTAGCGCAATGAGATCCGTGCTGATGAGCCATCGTTGCCGACGTATTCGCCTATGAGTCTGGCACATAGCTCGGCCGGTTCGTCTGCGAGCGGCACTCGTCGAGCACCGACCTGTCGGACGTCGGCTCCGTCGAGATCCGAGCGGGCAAAATCAATGAGATCGGCGACGAGAGCACGCGCCTGCGGGCGATTGAGCGCGGAATTGACCGCGATTACCTTGCCGGCATCGGGGACCACAAGACAGCACTGGCCGAACATCCCCGAGGCATAATAGGCGCCGTTTTTCAACCAGAGCTGGTAGCCATAACCTTCGGCTTCATCGCCGCTTACGATTCCCGAGGTGTAGCCGCTGCCGTTCCACGCCGAATGGCTTGCATCCACCTGCCGAGTAGTCGCTTCATCGATCCATGACGTCGGGATCAGCTCCAATCCATTCCACTCTCCCTTTCTCAAATGGAGAACTCCCCATCTGAGAAGATCGACGGTGCGGACTGTCAGGCCATTGCCGCCGCTACAGAACCCTTCTGGATCCGTTGACCATTCGACTCCAGAGAAACCTAGCGGCTCGAAGAGCCGAGGTCGGAGATAATTGTCGAGGCGTTCTCCTGTCGCCCGCTGCACGCATACGGCGAGCATGTGGGAAGTACCACTCGAATAGATGAAGTCCTTGCCAGGTTGGGTAACGAGCGGCTCGCTGAGGTATTCCGCGATCCATGACGAATTCAGGGTTCGCCATAGCAAACCGGAACTACCGCTCCCGTGCCCGGTACGCATGGACAGCAGGTTCTTGATAGTGATCTCGGATGCTCTGGGGTCTCTGGGCTGACCAGCCGACTTGGGTAGATAGTCAAGCATGGGGGCGTCCAGGTCGAGTACGCCCTCTGCTATCGCCATTCCCGCAGCGGTACCGACGAGCGACTTTGTTGCCGAATGAAGCATATGCGGAATATTCCGGTGCCTATCACCGCAATACCATTCAGTGATGACTTGGTCTGAGTCGGCGATTGTGAGATGAGTGATCCCGGTGCCGATTCCGCGGTATTTTTCGATGAGGGAAGCAATGGTCATGGGGTGTCTTTCTGAGGTTGAGATGATAGCCAGACGGGAAGCGTTTCTTGTCAACCCCGTTGCTCTTGCCAGGCGGACAATCGTGCGCCGACGAACGAAACGAACGTGTTGACGATAATGAAGAGCACCCCTGCAGCGAGATATGCCTGGATGACGTTGCCAGTGAACTCGGAGACTACACGGGCGTTGTTGAGGAGTTCCGCGACTCCTACGACATAACCGAGACTTGATTCCTTGATGACACGAACTGCCTGGCTGAGTAGAGCCGGTGCTGTATTTCTCACTGCTTGGGGAAACACGATCGACCCGAATACTTCGGAGTTTCTTAATCCTGTTGCCAAGCCCGCGTCTGTATGACCGTGCGGAATTGCAAGTATTCCAGCGCGAAAAACCTCCGCGAACATCGCCCCAGCGTTGATTGTGATGGCCAATACAAGCTGCCAATACGGGTCGATGGTCACCCCAAGTGAAGGCAGACCGAACATTACGGCGAACACGATGAGCAGGAAGGGCATTGCGCGAAAGAACTCTATGATCGCTGTCGACGGCACTCGCAACCACGGTGCCGACGACAGTCGACCCAACGCGAGCAGGACGCCGACCCCAGCGGATGTAAACAAGGAAACTGCGCATACCTTAAGCGTGATGAGGAATCCGTCGAGTATAAAGCGGATGAAATCCCAATCGTAGAAGACTCTCCACTTTTCGCCCATGAGCTGCGCTTCGTAGTGGAGCTTCTCGGCCGTGAGCAGACCCAAGACGACAAGCGCAATCGTGGATACCACGGTGACAATTGTGACTCTGCGCCGCTGCTTCGGCCCAGCGACGTCGAATACGCGTGAAGTGCTCATCGAACCACCTTCAGTGCTCGTTCGGACCTGGCGCTCAGCCACCCGATAGTCAGGTTGATGAGGAGGTAACCTGCCGCCGCCACCCCGAATGCAATGAACGGTTGAGCGGTCTCCAAGTTGTATGCTCTTGTCTCTCCGGTGAGCTCAGCGACACCGACCGCCGCGGCAAGAGCGCTTGAAAGAACAGTCGTGATGAAAACCGTTGCCAATGGCGGAATCATTGTTCTTAACGACAGCGGCAACAGAACCTCGCCGATGACCGCGCGTGTGGTTAGACCTGAGGCTCGTGCTGCTTCGACGAGTCCAACATCGACACTGTTGATCCCCGAGCGAATCGTCTCGCAGACGAAGGTTCCCGAGTACAGTCCAAGCCCGACGATGACGGCTACTTCCAGCGAGAGCGTGATTCCGATATCTGGAAATCCGAAGATGAGCATAAGGAGGATCAAAAGTAGGGGGCTGTTGCGCACAGTTTCAACGTAAACAGTTCCAACGATCTCCAGCGGTCTAATCCCGCTGACGCGGAAGATGGCTGCGATTGCTCCGAGGACGAGAGCAATAGAGAACGCAGGGACGCTGAGGAGCAATGTCATGCCAAAGCCGCAGGTGAGCGTGGGGAGATGTTCCATCAACTCAGTCATTGTTATTCACCCCCGGTCGCTGCATCGGTGAGCGGAGGCTCTGGATTTGTCACGCGATCTACTGTTCCTGCTGTCGCGTCCCACAGCGCTTGCCAGGTGCCGTCGGCAGCGATCGTGTTGATGAACGTGTTCGCGAAGTCTTTGATCACCGGATCGTCTTTTGGCAGCCCGATTCCGAAAGGACTGCGTCCAAAACGCAGGTCGGTTAGTTCGGTTCGGGTGTCAGTGGAGGCTCGAGAAGTGAGAATCGCAGTGTTGGCTACCCACGCGTTGACCCTGGCTTGTTGAAGCGCGGAGAAGCATTGCGCAGACTCTTCGAATCTCACTGGTCTGGCGGCCGGCACTTCGCGCACCAAAGCCTCTTCGGCTGCCCCGGGCTGGACGGCGACGTCGCGGCCAGCAAGATCGGAAGAGCGGTGAATACTTGTGTCCCCAGCTTGACAGGCGATGCCGGAAGTCACCGTGAGGTATGGCCCAGCGAAGTTTACAAGTTTCTCTCGGTTCGGCGTGATGCTGTAGGTGGCAATCGTCGCGTCCACTGAGTGATTCTGCAATGCCGCCTCTCGAGTGTCGGCACCCGACTTGGAGAATTCGAGATTCGGCTCGCCAAGAATGTACTTGGCGAATAGCATTGCGATTCCTGCGTCGAATCCGGTGAGGCGCCTGGTGACCGGGCTACGTTGAGAGAAGCCGGGAAGTGTGTCAGTTCCGCTATATCGGAGCGCCCCGCGCTTGCGTATGTCATCAAGTATCGGGCTAGAAGGTACCGTCGTAGCTATCGGTCCGGCCTCGACCACTGGTGATTGATCGACGTTGGCGAATCCGTCGGCCGCCTTCCCCAACCGTTCAGGGTTGATGCTGCGGCAGCCGCTGAGAGCGAGCAATCCTGCGCCACTGGCAGCGCCGATGAGAAGTGTTCTGCGTGTAGTGTTCACTTTCCCTCTTTCTCAGTGTTGAAGGATCTTCTCTAGGAAGGTTTGTGCGCGTTCTGAACGGGGGTTGGAGAAGAATTCTTCAGGTGAGGCTTCCTCGACGATCTGCCCCTCGTCTATGAAGACGATGCGGTCAGCAGATTCGCGGGCGAAGCCAATCTCATGAGTGACGATCACTGAAGTCATACCGCTGTCAGTCAGTCGCTTCATTACTCCCAGGACTTCGTGAATCATCTCCGGATCGAGTGCGCTCGTTGGCTCGTCGTAAAGCATTACGTCAGGCTTCATTGCTAGAGCGCGGGCAATAGCCACACGCTGTTGCTGGCCCCCGGACAGTGCACTCGGCCGTTTATCTGCATGATCAGTCAGGTTCACCTGTTCAAGTAGGTCACGAGCCTGTGTTTCGGCTTCTTCTCTGGTCGCGCGTTTCCGTTTGATCGGAGCGAGAGAGATGTTCTGTAGGGCGGTCTTGTGTGGATACAGGTTGAAGGACTGGAAGACCATTCCCACCTCACACCGGTAACCGGCAAGCGCACTGCCTTCCTCCGGAATTGGAGTGCCGCGGTAGCCGATTTCTCCGCCATCAATCGGTTCAAGCCGATTCATTGTCCTCAACAGTGTCGATTTTCCTGAACCTGACGGGCCGAGGATGACCACGGTCTCACCGGCGTAAATGTCGAGCGAAACCCCATTGAGAACTGGAACTTCCAGGTATCGCTTAACTATGTTCTTGATTTCAATCACAGGTGTGCCGATCGGCATGGGTACCCCATTCGTCCATTTATCAACGTTGACAGTCCCACGGAAACAGAACTACTGATCAATCATCTTCGAGTGGGGAAGAGCAATTCGTCCCGTGACATCTGTCACGTTACCTGAAAGGTCGTAGATTCGACAAGTCGTAGTATATACGACATGACCATTCGGGGAGCCTCGAGACCCCGAGGTAAGGTAGAAAGATCAATGCTTTTTTGGAACGAGCCCGACTCATCTCCTGAAATGTACTGGTACTGAGAACGACTACAAGAGAGCGAAGGCAGGCATGACATCGCTGGCAGCCAAGATTGAAGAACGCTGGGAACATCTAAGGGTTTCCGAGCAGAGTGTTGCCAGATATCTTGCAGATGACCCTTTCGCAGCTCTCTATTGCACAGCATCGGATTTGGCAGAACGCACCGGGACGAGCGACGCCACTGTAGTGCGGACGGCACGAGCTCTGGGCTACTCAGGACTTCCGGATCTCAAACGTCAGGCGAGTATCGAACTCACCAAGACGGTAGATCCTTCCACTCGACTCGAGCAGGCGATTTCTCGCGCTGCCGAAGCCAAAGATGAGTCCATCGCTGCTGTGCTTCACGATGCTGTCGAAACCGTTCAAGATCTCCGCTCCACTGTCGATGCCGAAGAGGTGGTTGCCACCACAAAAGCCTTGCATCAAGCTACCGATGTGGTGACGTGGGGCCTGGGCACTTCCGCTACTGCAGCTCGATATGCAGCGGAGCGGCTGAGTCGTACCGGTGTTCCAGCGACACACATGGACCGCTCTGGATTCAGTTTGGCCAATGACCTCATCAATCTCCGAGCCAGCCAGGCACTTCTACTCTTCGTCCCTGGCCGGAGACACGATGACCTGACGCTCATACTTAGTACGGCAAGAGAGGTTGGAGCGACAAGCATCCTCGTGTCGAATTCGCACGGACCCGAAGTCAGAACGATGGCTGACCTCGTAGTTGAACTGCCCCACTCCGTTGCCAAAATCACCACCGAATTATTCACCGAGGTACTCCTGGTCGATGTCCTCGTGAATGCGTTGTTGTCGTTGCACCCTGATGCCGCTCGTGCCGCCAGGAGTCGCTTAACGAAGTACCGAACCGCGCTCGATTGAATAAAGAGCGATCGCGTGAACACGCCGTGACAACCGCCAGCATCGTTTGGTGCACGCAAAAGGATCCCTTTGAACCAGATTGGTGCCCCACATCAGTAGAGGGCATGGCAAAGAATCTTCGTACCCCGACAGAGCACGAACTCACCCAGTTCAGGAAATGGCGCAGTATCGCCCTGTTCCACATGCCCTACATGGCATCGATCCTGTTCTCCCTGCGCCTGATCGCAGCAGACGGCCTCGGCACGCTCGCCGTGGACAAGAGCATGAGACTCTACATCGACTTCCCGGCAGTCGATGCCACCTATACCGATGACGAGAATGGTCAGAATCTCCTGCACGAAGCCAGCCACATCTTCGCCGACCACGCCTCGGTCCGGGATGAAATTGGGGTCACGGCAGAGCAGGCAATGACGTTCAATGTCGCCGCCGACGCCGCCATCAATGATGATCTTGTCGACGCTGGTCTCGACACCTTTGCCACCTCTGGGATCATGCCGTCGCAGTTCGGCGAACCCGACCACCAGA
Organism: Brevibacterium sp. FME17; assembly: GCF_014897515.1. NCBI lineage: Bacteria > Bacillati > Actinomycetota > Actinomycetes > Micrococcales > Brevibacteriaceae > Brevibacterium > Brevibacterium sp. FME17. The sequence continues at coordinate 1,214 of NZ_JABUYD010000030.1, read as the reverse complement.
CAGCCCAGTACTACTTTCGCTCGCTCGTAGAACGAATTGCAGACCAGAATCCAGAAGAAGCCGAAGGCGGCGATGACACCGACGAGTCCGACAACGACTCCGGCGACACTGGTACCGGTCAGCCTGGCGACAGCAGCAATGGTGAAGGCAAGCAATCTGACGGTGACAGCAACGAAGACGACGGTCAGCCTCAGTTCGTTGGGTGTGGGTCGGCCTCCGGTGGCCAACCAGCACCATGTGAACTCGGCGACGATGACGACATGGGAGGTGCGGCTAAGCCTGCCACCAAGGCTGAGCGCGAACGCATCCAAGCCGTCACAGCCAAGGACGTCGAACAGTACGTTGCCAACAACGGCATCGGATCGGTGCCCGGAACTCTCGTGGAGACAGCGAGGGCAGTGTTCGCAGAAAAGGCTGTGCCGTGGCAGAAAGAACTCGGAATGCTTGTTCGCCGCAGCGCCCGCCGAGCCTCTGGCGAGGGTGTGACCGATCATCGCAAGCGCGACCGTCGCAACCACCGACTGACAATCATGAACACGGAGACCGGAACGTCCAGGCGCATCATCTTGCCAGGGCAGTCGACGCAGACCCCGAGCATCCATGTCATCCGCGACACCTCATACTCGATGTCCGACGACGAACTCTTCGCCGCTGGTCGTGAGATTGCAGCAATCTCAAAGTCATTGCGGATTAAGAACGAGGATCTGCGCGTCTCCGACTGCGATGTCGGCTTGGGAGTCGAATTCGGTTATTCCAGTCTGGGCAGCCTTGATCAGGTTCACGGTCGTGGTGGCACCAATATGGAAGAAGCTCTCGTCGAGCTCTTCGACCGTTATGACAAGGACCACCGCCCGCTGCCCTCCGCCGTGATCACCCTGACAGATGGCTTCACGCCGTGGCCGGATGAGCCGATCGTCAAGGGCGTGCCTGTCATCGCCTGCATCATCGACAGAGCAGTTGGCACGGCCATCGGTATGACACCCGATACCCCGCCTGCGTGGATGCACTCGATCAACGTCACCAGCGAGAGCGCACACAGATCATAAATGTGAGGGATGAACCCGACGACGGCCGCAAGCCGAAGTGTACCAAACGCTCGCACCTTGATCGTGCGCGTGTGCGCGGTTCCAGCACAGCCCTGCCGGGGTCTATGTGGCTGAGCCTGGATCCACCGATGAGGCTGGGCCGATAGCGGCGTGCCGATAGAGAGAATG